>WRNX01000098.1 GCA_009776395.1 Lentimicrobiaceae bacterium | reverse complement strand
TAAAGGAGTAAAGGAGTTAATAATTGTTCATTATTCATTATTCATTGTTCATTAATTTCCCAGCGTTGCCACCATTACGGCTTTGATGGTATGCAAACGGTTTTCTGCTTCATCGAAAACGATTGACATCGGCGATTCAAAAACATCATCGGTAACTTCCATAGCCTCTAATCCGAATTTTTTATGAATATCTCTTCCTACTTCCGTTTCCAAATTGTGGAATGAGGGAAGGCAGTGCAAGAACTTCACTTTCGGGTTTCCTGTGGCTTTTACCACATTGAGATTTACCTGATAAGGAGTTAACAATTTAATACGTTCAGCCCATACTTCTGCGGGTTCTTGGCAATTTCTTTACATTTAGCCACTAATGTTTCTTCGGGCCAGCATTGTTTTGGGGCTACTGCACGAAAATCCATTCCCATTTTGGCAGCACCTACCATGAGACTGTTGCCCATGTTGTTACGTGCATCACCCAAATAAGCAAACGATACATGATGCAACGGTTTGTCGCTGTGTTCTTGCATGGTTAAAAAGTCTGCCAAAATTTGGGTAGGGTGAAATTCGGTGGTTAAACCGTTCCAAACGGGAACGCCTGCGTATTTGCCGAGTGCTTCCACAATATCCTGTGCATACCCGCGATACTCAATACCGTCGTACATTCTGCCCAACACGCGAGCGGTATCTTTCATAGATTCTTTTTTGCCCATTTGCGAGCCTGATGGACCTAAATAGGTAACATGCGCCCCTTGATCCAACGCAGCCACTTCAAATGCGCAGCGCGTTCTGGTGGAGTCTTTCTCAAACAAAAGTACAATGTTTTTTCCTTTCAATCTCGGCTGCTCAATACCCGCATATTTAGCGGCTTTCAAGTCGGCTGACAATTTTAATAAATACTTNATCTCCTCAGGAGTAAAATCCAATAACTTTAAAAAGTTTCTGTTTCTTAAATTAAATGCCATANAATTAATGTTTTATAAGGTTAATAATGTTTTTTTTACAGGGTGCGAAGATATAGTTTTTAGTGATTAGTGGTTAAGCAAAATTATTTTCCTATAATAAAATAATTTTGTATTTTCGCCAAAAATTTAATTACAAGAAAATAATATGGAAAACTTGATATTAAAACGGGAAGATTATTTGGAACGACTTGCCGTATGGATAGATAAACCTGTAATAAAGGTTATAACCGGACAACGAAGGGTGGGAAAAAGTATGTTTATGCTTCAAGTAATGGAACATATTCGCTATGCCAATTCCGAAGCAAATTGCATTTATATTAATACTGAAAATGAAGAATATCAGCATATCAGAAATTATGAAGACCTGCAAAAAGAGATAAATCTTCGCTTAAAAAAAGGGGTTAATAATTATCTTTTTATTGATGAAATTCAAGATATTGTTGAATTTGAACGCGCATTGAGAAATTATTTATCTAAAAATCAATGCGATATTTATATCACAGGAAGCAATTCGCAATTGATGTCGGGTGAACTTGCCACTTTTTTGAGTGGTCGCTATGTGGAATTTAAAATTCATCCGCTCTCATTTTCTGAGTTTTGTTTATTTCACAATTTACCCAAAAGCAACGATACCCTGTTGAAATATTTTAGATATGGCGGAATGCCGTTTTTACGNCATCTGCCCCTTGAAGATTTTACTGTGAACGAGTATCTGCAAAGCATTTACAATACCATTCTTTTACGCGATATTGCGGAACGNTACGATGTGCGCAACATCCATTTACTCAAAAATTTATCTCGTTTTATTGCCGACAGTTCCGGAACTACTTTTTCTTCGCTCAGCATTAGCAATTATTTTAAATCTATCCAATTGCAAGTATCGCCTAAAACTATTTTAGATTACGCAGGATATCTTCTCAATTCATTTATTATAAACCAAGTAGAACGATATAATATGGTGGGAAAAAAGGTTTTAACTTCGGGTGGAAAAATGTATTTTGAAGATTTTGGTTTGCGAAATGCTATGGTGAACGGTTTTAAACTTACGGATATTCAAAAAGTATTGGAAAATGCTGTATATATGCACCTTGTGAGAAACAACTATAAGGTTTTTGTGGGTCAAATGCGCGACAGAGAAATAGATTTTATTGCCGAACGAGGCAATGAAAAATTTTACATTCAGGTTGCTTATAAACTACAATTAGACAAAACAATAGAAAGAGAATTTGGAAATCTGCTTAATATTAAAGACAACTTTCCAAAAATGGTTGTAACAATGGACGAATTAGCAGGGATAGACTATCAAGGGATAAAACATATTCATATTCTGGATTTTCTGCAACAATAATAAATCAAGTAATGCCAAAAAGTAAAACACTTCAATTTCTATTATTATTCTTTCTACTGCTTGCTTTAATGAGTGCCGCAGCATTTATCGGCACAGCGCAATCTACAGAGTTTGTAATTGTTCATTTGCGCATTCCGCGTATTTTGATGAGTGTGTTTGCGGGGGCAGCCTTAGCGTTGTGTGGTGCTATTTTCCAGTCAATTTTTCGGAATCCCATTTGCGACCC
>WRNX01000097.1 GCA_009776395.1 Lentimicrobiaceae bacterium | reverse complement strand
GCACATCCCCCCCTTCGGGGGGGCTTGGGGGGGCTACAATGCCGACGGTTTCCTCAAAATTGGCAACCAATTCTATATCTTCGGTTACGACAAAACTGTAGGGATTGTCTCTTGAAATTTCGGCGCCGTCTTTTGTCCAATTTACGAATTTGTAGCCGCTGTGGGCAGTGGCGGTTACGGTGGCGGTGGCGTTTGCCTCGTACAGGGCATTGCCCGTTACATAGCCATGTTCGGGGTCGTCAACTTTGGGATTAACCAAAAATCCGCCGCCTACGATGTTAAACTCTTTCCATACTTCGGCTTTCTGATAGGCGGAAACTGCGCTTGTTGGAACTTTCAACGTACAAGCGCTTTGAGCTACATAATTGAACACGTCGGATTCTATCTTAACAGGCACAGGATTTAGATTGGTTATAGATTCAAGGGCTGTGCAATAGACAAAAGCACATTTTCCAATCGTCGTAACGCTGTTAGGAATAGTTATTGAAGTATGAAAGAAGCAGTAACCAAAAGCCCAATTTCCAATCGTTGTAACGTCGTTTGGAATGATATAACCGTTTGCCTTGCCGGCAGGAAAGGCAATAAGAATAGTTTTTTCTTTATTAAAAAGTACGCCATCAACAGAACAATAATTCACATTTTCTGTTTCTACTTCAATTGAAAGAAGAACAGTACAAGCGCAAAAAGCGCCATCTCCAATCGTTGTAACACCATTTGGAATGGTAATTGAAGTTAAACTGCTACAGACATAAAAAGCGGCATCTCCAATCGTTGTAACACTGTTTGGAATGGTAATAGATTCAAGAGCCTGGCAATCGGAAAAAGCGTAATCTCCAATTGTTGTAACACTGTTTGGAATGGTAATAGATTCAAGAGCACGGCAAGTGGAAAAAGCATGATCTCCAATTGTTGTAACACTGTTTGGAATGGTAATAGATTCAAGAGCACGGCAAGTGGAAAAAGCATGATCTCCAATTGTTGTAACACCGTTTGGAATGAGGTAGCTGCTTTCTTTTTTTCCGGCAGGATAACAAACAATAACGGTTTTATCCTTATTAAATAGTACTCCATCGGTGGAAGAATAGTTTGGATTGCCACTCTCTACGGTAATAGATTCAAGAGCAGTGCAATTGGAAAAAGCAGAATTTTCAATCGTTGTAACACTGTTTGGAAGGACAACAGATTCAAGAGCAGTGCAACCGTAAAAAGCGACACTTCCAATCGTTGTAACGCTGTTTGGAAGGACAACAGATGCAAGAGCCGTGCAAGAGAAAAAAGCGTATCTTCCAATCGTGGTAACGCCGTTTCCTATCACAACAGTTGTGATTGATTTTTGATAATTCCACCACGGCGCACCGCCATACTCATAATCCGGCATCTCCCCCACCCCGCTAATGGTAAGCGTATAATTAGGGGGTGTGCCGGTTAACTGCCATGTCAGCGGTCCCGTCGTCCCGCCTTGCGCAAATGCGCTTGCCACGCTCAGCAGCATGGCGAATCCTAAAATATAAATTCTTTTCGTCATCTTTTTCTTATTTTATATTATACATTTTGTTAGATTCATTTTATTTTTCTATTATTTCTATACTTTGCCCCATTATTGCCCAATCGTTGCCCCATTTGCCCTATTATTGCCCAATTAGTTTGTAAAAGCTACCTGCGCCAAATCCCGTATGATTTATTAATTTGTATTTATCTGCTAATTCCGCTAAATCGTTTGTTGCAGTTCTTTTAGATACAGAATTTAGTTGTTGATAGTTAGTATTTGTGATTTTTCCCTTTTCTTTCAGATACTGTACGGCTTTTATTTGTCTGTCGTTCAGTCCCAAGTCTTTCAAATATTCGAGATAATAAATATCTTTACGAAACTCAACCCAAAAGCCCGAACTTTTGTAATAATACAAAGGTGGTGGCAATCCTGCCTCTGCGCACTGTTCATTCATTTTTCGTATTCCGCGCCCCCATGCCTCAATATAACCGATACGGAAAAAGGCATTTGAAATATCCGGGTTGTAAGGTACTGAAGAATGTTTGTCCTGTAATGTGTCAATTGTCCAATTTTCGGGTAGTTGCCCATAGTTCCAAATCATAATTTTGTCCTTGTAAACACTTATTTGGATCGGCGTTGCACCGGTATAATCTTTGTGGGCAACGGCATTATGTATTGCTTCACGGACAGCATCTTTTGGATATTCGTAAGTTTCAACACGATAAATTCCCTCGTAACTAATCATTGCCTTAATATATTTTGTAAAAAGCAAATCAATGGTTTTTTCAACCTGTTCGAACAGATTACCGTGTACTTCGTCTTGATAACGCAAATCGCTATCAGATTCAAAATAACCGATTTTGACATACGCTCCTGTTACAAATTTCTCAGGCTTGGGGTGAAAAAGCAAAACGGTAGAACGTTTTAAAGAGTGTTTCTCTGTTAATTGCAAATTTTCAAGCAAAAGTTCGTTACTGTCGGTTAGCGTATCTTCGTCGAGACGTTTGTTTTTAACGCCCTTCTTACGAAAAAAATCAAAAGTTTCTTGTTTCAAATCTGAAACCGTAACATCAGGTACGACTACGCTATCCCATTTTTTACCGTATTTTTGCANTAA
>WRNX01000096.1 GCA_009776395.1 Lentimicrobiaceae bacterium | reverse complement strand
CAAAAACGTAAAATGAACACATTAAGTTACAAAACCATCGCAGCAAACGAGAAAATCGTTAAGAAAGAATGGGTTGTTATTGATGCTCAAAATGAAATTGTAGGTAGATTGGCTACAGTAGTAGCACGTATATTACGCGGAAAAACTAAAACCTACTTTTCCCCTCATTTTGATTGCGGAGACAACGTGATAATTATCAATGCCGATAAAGTAAGATTTACCGGAAATAAAATGGAAGATAAAGAATATGTACGCCATACAGGATATCCCGGCGGTCAACGCTTTACTACCCCGAGACAATTATTAAAGAAGAATCCAATAGAAATTTTGGAGCACGCCATCAAAGGAATGTTACCCAAAAATAAGTTAGGCGCACAATTGTATCGCAATTTGTACGTATATTCCGGTGCAAATCACCCCCACGAAGGTCAAACCCCAAAAACAATTAACATTAACGACATTAAATAAGCATCATGGAAATAACCAATACATTAGGAAGAAGAAAAACCGCTGTTGCCCGTATCTATATGAAAAAAGGAAGCGGTAATATTACGGTAAATGGCCGTGATTATAAAGAGTATTTTCCGTTGGCAACATTACAGTATGTGATCACCCAACCTTTAATTTTGGCTGAGGTGGACGGACAATACGATATTAAAGTGAATATGGATGGCGGCGGCGTTGCAGGACAAGCCGAAGCCTTACGATTAGCAATCTCAAGAGCATTAGTGGAAATTAACCCTGATTATCGTCCTCTACTAAAAGGTAAAGGGTTGCTTAGAAGAGACCCGCGCATGGTGGAACGTAAAAAATCAGGACAACCCAAAGCACGCAAACGCTTCCAATTCTCTAAACGTTAGAATTAAGTTAAGAATTAAGAATTAAAATAAGGAGTTAAGAAGTTAAAGGAGTTAAATTTTAAATCTTTAAATTTTTAAATCTTTAAATTTTTAAATCTTTAAATTAAATAATCACTAATCACTAATCACTAATAACTATTAACCCTGTTTAGTATCGAAATTATTAAGACCTTAAAAGCTACTTAGTAATTGCTTTAATGAACGTAAACAAAAAAAAATATGTCAAAAGTAACCTTTGAAGAATTATTAGATGCCGGCTGTCATTTCGGGCATCTTAGAAGAAAATGGAACCCCGCAATGGCGCAGTACATTTTCATGGAAAAGAATGGAATTCACATTCTTGACCTCAACAAAACCTTAGTAAAATTGGATGAGGCATGTGCCGCAGCCAAACAAATTTCAAAATCAGGACGCAAAATCTTATTTGTTGCCACTAAAAAACAGGCAAAAGAAACTATTGCGGAGTTTGCCAAATCGGTAAATATGCCTTATGTTACAGAACGTTGGCCCGGCGGAATGCTTACCAACTTCTTCACCATTCGCAAAGCGGTGAAAAAAATGAGCGATATTGATAAATTGATGGGTAGCGTACAATTTGATAATTTAGCTAAAAGAGAAAAATTACAAATTCAACGTGAACGCGCTAAATTGGAAAAAAACTTAGGCTCAATCTCAGATTTATCACGCCTTCCCGCAGCTGTTTTTATCGTGGACATCCTCAAAGAACATATCGCCGTTGCCGAAGCAAGAAGATTAAATATCACTACTTTTGCTATTGTGGATACCAATTCTAATCCCAATTTGATAGATTTTCCCGTTCCTGCTAACGATGACGCTTCAAAATCTATTCACGTTATTATTAAAGCAATATGTGATGCCATTGCCGAAGGAGCAGCCGAAAGAAAACTTGATAAAGACGCACAGGAAGAGGAAACTAATGAAGATACGCTCAATAGAGAACAGGAAGTAGAGGTAGAAGAAGAACAAACTCCCGTAGAAATTGCAGTAGATGTGAAAGGTGTGAAAAAAATTAAGGACGTAGCCTCAGATGAAGAATCAACACCTGCTAAAAGAAAACGTATTGCAACTAAAAAAACACCCCCTAAAAAATAATTAACTTTAAGTCTAACATTTTAAATATTAATAATATGGCAATAACTGCTGCTGATGTAAACAAACTAAGACAAATGACCGGCTCAGGTATGATGGATTGTAAGAATGCTCTTACCGAAGCGAATGGCGACTTTGACGCCGCAATTGACATCCTGCGTAAAAAAGGTCAAAAAGTAGCTGCTAAACGAGCTGACCGAACTTCAAATCAAGGTCGCGTAGTAGCTAAATTAAATGCTGAACACAACTTCGCCGCTATCGTAGCGCTTAGTTGTGAAACCGACTTCGTTGCAAAGAATACTGATTTTATAACTTTTTCAGATTCAATTTTAGATGCTGCAATGGCAAACAAAATCAAAACCCGCGAAGAATTACTTGCTCATAAAATAAATGGTATTGCTGTGGAAGAGATGCTTATTGAGATGACAGGAAAAACTGGCGAAAAAACGGAACTCCCAGCTTACGAAACCATTGAAGCGCCCTGCGTGTCAGCATATAACCACCATGGAAATCTATTGGCAACCATTGCAGGATTTACTGTTGGTGGAGAGCAAGTACATGAACCTGCTCACAATGTGGCTATGCAAATTGCGGCAATGAATCCGCTTTCTGTTGATCCAAAACAAATCCCGCAAGCCACTATTGACCATGAATTGGAATTGGCTCGCGAAAT
>WRNX01000095.1 GCA_009776395.1 Lentimicrobiaceae bacterium | reverse complement strand
CTGCTATTTTGGACGAAGGTAATTTCGTTAAAACAAAAAAATCTATTCAAGAAGCAGAAGGCAATGTAGAATTAGTTAGCGATCTATCAAGTATTGACCCATCGCTGAACGGCAAACTGATACACGCCACTGCATTTGCCAACACAAACGAAACGCTGACAGACGATTTGTTTGGCGTAAACGAAATCGCTATTTCTATCCAAAGAAAAGTAGAGTATTATCAGTATAAAGAAAATTCACACACCACAACCAAAGATAAAATCGGCGGTGGACAGGAAACGGTAACTACTTATACCTACGAAAAAGAGTGGGTTTCTTTTCCTGTAAGTTCAGAGAGTTTTAAAGACCCTGAATATCAATCTTCCAATTATGTACTTACCACTGTGGAAGACAAATCTATCCAAGCGCAAAATGTCAGTTTCGGTGCTTACAAACTGCCCAAATTCATAGTTTCTTCCATCAGCGGAAGAACACCGGCTGAGGTTAAGTTGGAAGAAACAGAACTGCAACAGTGGCAAAAAGTAATTTTGGAAAAGTATTCATCTATGAGGCTCCCCACCGACTCAACCCCCAAACAGATGGTTCATATAAACGGCAATGTTGTTTATTTCGGACAATCGCCAAACGTAGCAAACATAGGAGATGTTCGCGTAACGATTACGAAAACAATGCCCGCCGACATTTCCATCATTGCCAAAGTAAACGGTTCAACTTTTGAAGAGTATCATGCCAAAAACGGAAAAACATTTTCAAAAGTGGCTATGGGAACGGTTAGTGCCGATAGTATGTTTGCAGACGCCCACTCCTCAAACACAAAGTGGACATGGGTGCTCCGCCTGCTCGGTATCTTTTTAGTAATTGGAGGCTTACGATCCATATTCAGTATTTTACCCACGCTCTTTAAAGTATTACCTTTTCTTGGTAATATTGTTGGTGCAGGAGTAGGATTGGTTTGCTGGGTTTTGGGCATCGCTTGGTCGCTCATTTTTATCGCTATTGCGTGGCTATGGTATCGTCCCATTATAGGTATTATTTTGCTGGCAGTAGCCGTTGCAGGAATATGGTATTTGAAGAAAAAAGCGAAATCAATTAAGAATTAAGAATTAAGAATTAAGTAGCAATGGGGCGTGCCCCATTGTCTAAGTAAGGAGTTAAAAGGTTTAGAAAACTTGTAACTCGTAACTCGTAACTTGTAACTCGTGTCTATAAATCTTAAAATCTAATAAATGAAAAAAATATTAATAGTAGTAGTAAGTCTAATTGCAATTTTGTTATTCACAGATTGTCAAAATAATAAAGGTGGGCAAAATCAACAAAAAGAGATTGAGTCCGTAACAAATTCATCGGATAACCCAAGTAACAATACCAAATCCTTAACGCCCGAAACAGATTTTTCGGATAATCTTTACGGTTACACCTACGGCGAATGGGAAATGAAGTTAATCCATATCCAGTGGGGCGAAAATAAAAAAGAGGTCGTTTTCCATATTCATATAGAAGAGAGTGGAAAAGATGAAATTAATATTGATATTCAGGGAACTGCACAATTAAAAGGAAACAGTTTTCGCTACAAAGAGAAAAATTACGAGTTTGAAATTTCTGCCTATAAAGGCTTTATTACACTTAAAACAATATCCGGAAGTATAAACGGATACAAAGCCGACGGCGATTATCCAGAAATCATAAGAGAGGACTCCGAATGTATTTAAAATAAGGTTATTTTTGCGTTTTGAAAAATTATTAATCAAATCATATCATTCATTAGGTATGAAGCAAATTTATCTACTTCTCTTAACTATCTTATTATCTAGTATTTATTCTCTTGATGCACAAACTACAGGCGGAAAAGATTTTTGGTTAACGTTTGGGAAAAACTGGCTTGATGGTACAGGTTCCGGTAATCCGAACATTTCTCCCGTTGTTCCACGAATACGAATTGTAAGCAATGATTTTCTCACAGAAGGAGATATAGTTTTTACCCATTTACCGCTTTCAAGCCCTGATAGAGTCATTCATTTTGTGATTCCCGCTAAGGAAGTTTTTGAGATAGCACTGAACGACAATCAAAGAGATGCCTCTTATCTTACCTCAGAAGGATTATCTGATTTAAGTATTAAAATTACCTGCGATAACCCTGTTTCAGTATATGCATTAAATCAATGTTTAAAATCTGCGGATGCCACTAATATACTACCTGTTCCTACATTAGGAACAGATTATTATCAAATATCATATCAACCACAAGGTGAAGACATAAATGGTATCAATATTAACCAAGATGCATTTGCAGTTATTGCAATCGAGGACAACACAACAGTAAATCTTGATGGATATCCGTTGGCTACGCTTAACGAAGGGGAAGTTTATTACAAAACTGATGAAAATGATATGACCGGTACGCATATTACATCTGATAAACCTGTCGCTTTTTTTGCCCTTTGCCAAGGTACATATATAAGTCTAACTAATACTACCAGCAGAGATTGTTTGTTTCAACAGTTGGCACAAGTAAATACATGGGGTAAAAATTTCCTTGTGCCTGTTACCAATATTTTCGGTAATTCTACGGTTGAACGTGTGCGTATTGTGGCATCACAAGATAATACCACAATTACACGAACCGGAGGAACACATATTTCTGCTCCGGCTGGACAAACAGGACCCGTTTACAATCTAAATACCGGAATAGGACAATATATTGAACTTGAAGTATCTTACACTAATAATGGATGTTATATTGAAACCAATAAGCCTGTTGGTGTTTGCTC
>WRNX01000094.1 GCA_009776395.1 Lentimicrobiaceae bacterium | reverse complement strand
CGATATTACGGATCGCGAACCCTATAACGGATATTTGGTATATCAGGGAGGAACGCCGGAAGTGGAAGAGTTTGTGAGGAAAGTACGAAAGTAGTGATTTTTGCCCGAATGGCGGAATTGGTAGACGCGCTACATTCAGGGTGTAGTAACCGCACGGTTGTGCAAGTTCGAGTCTTGTTTCGGGCACAAAGTTTTGTAAAATGAAAATGTGATCAATTCTCAATTGTCTAAACATTCATACTTAGAGTTCATACTAATATATTCGGGTACTATGTTTTTCATTAGTTTTACTAAATGTAGCGGATCTCTATTTTTTGAAATTATTAAATTCGTAATTTCATTTTCAATATCTTCATATTTGTATCTTCTCACTTCTGCAATCATAATTTGCTGGTGTGGTGTAGGCTTTGTATTTTCAGCATTTGCCAATAGTTCTTCATAAAGCTTTTCACCGGGTCGTAATCCTGTAAATTCAATTTTAATATCTTTTCCGAGAATTAATCCTGATAGTTTAATCATTTTAACAGCAAGGTCATAAATTTTAACTGATTCCCCCATATCAAATATAAAAATTTCACCCCCTTCTCCCATTGCACCAGCAGTAATGACCAATTGGCATGCCTCGTGAATAGTCATAAAATATCTTGTAATATCCGGATGCGTAATAGTAATTGGACCTCCATTTTCAATTTGTTCTTTAAAAATTGGAATAACAGATCCATTAGATCCTAATACGTTACCAAATCGCGTAGTAATAAATTTAGTAGTTTTCTGATTAAAATTGAGCGATTGTACATAAATTTCCGCAATACGTTTAGATGCGCCCATCACACCTGTGGGATTGACCGCTTTATCGGTAGAGATCATTACAAACTTAATCACACCGTATTTCACTGCCAAATCTGCTATAATTTTCGTTCCTTCCACATTGTTTTTTACAGCAGCGTGAACATTATCCTCCATCAGTTGAACATGTTTGTATGCAGCAGCATGATAAACAATTTCAGGTTTGTAAAGTTCCATAATTTCTTCCATCTTATCAACATTGGTAACATCAGCTAACAACATGTCAATATTTTTCCAGTTTTTAATGCCAATTAATTCTTGTTGTAAAAAGAAAAGAGGAGTTTCGGCATTGTCTAACAAAATCAGTTTTTTAAAATTAAACTTTAGTAATTGTCTTACAATTTCACTTCCAATGGAACCAGCTGCGCCGGTAATTAGGATAGTTTTTTCAACTATATCTTTATTTACCAACGATTTATTAATATCAATAGGATCGCGTTCCAAGAGTTCTTCAATCTTAATTTTTTTGATTTGCTTAAAACTGAGTTCACCGTTAATCCAGTGGGTTACGGGAGGCACAATCAATACTTTAACATTTTGTTTCAGTGCTATTTCCGCAATTTGATTTTTTTTTCGTGCCGGTAAATTTTGAATGGAAATAATAAGAAAAGATACCTCGTTTTCCATCAAATATTCATCTAATTGGGTCATAGCACGTACCTGCATATTTTCCAATTGCATTCCCTGTTTTTTAGGGTCATCATCAAAAAATGCGAGTACATTATATTTACTTTGCGCATCTCTATCTAATGCTCTTTTTGTTGTAATGCCACTTGTTCCAGCACCAACAATCACAATGTTTTTCTTTAATTTTTTGGGATTAATTCTTTCTAAAAAATAGATTTTAATGATGAAACGATAAATTACCATTAAGGTGGTGGTAATAAAAAACTCCATTCCAATGATAGAAACAGGGATAAAACGTTTCATATTCATATCTAACATCCAAAAAGAATAAGTCAAAATGAACAAAGTAACAGTTCCGGATAAAGTAGCTAAAAAAATCTTTATTGCATCTTTTGAGTTAGTGTAGCGAACAACAATTTTTTGAATTTTAAAAATAAGGAAAAATATTGCCCTTATTCCGAGAATGGTAATAGGAATAAGGGGGGTAAAAATAGTTGAAATATGAGTAAATCCTGTAACGCTGTCTCTAAAAAGCACCGCCAACATAGTTGCAACAAATACTACGCATAAGTCTATTCCCCAAACCACAACAGCAGGTACAAAACGTAAATTTCGAATAGAAAGGGTTGTCATTTTGGTATTTATTTGTTTTACCGCTTTGCAAAGTGGCTATTTTCTAGTTTTTTTCCTACGAACCAACGCTGCAAAAATAGCAAAACTTTCAAATTATGATTTTGCCCTGCAGATTTTTCTGCAATAATAGTGCTTTTTAAACTTTTGTAACACGATTCGCAAAAACCAATCTCACAATCCCCGCTGCGCCCTTGCCCCTGCCGGCACTACTTCCGTGCGCGGGCGAATGGTCGGCGATGATGCGGTTTGGGGTTTGGGGTTTGAAGTTTGGGGCGTGCGGTTTGAGGTTTGGGGTTTTGGAGTTGAAGTTTGGGGTGAGCGGTCTGTGGTTTGGGGTTTGGGGTTTGAGGTTTGAGGTTTACTATCTGCGGAATAATCGTGCTTGTAGTTTTGAAGGGAGTTTACTCTGCTTATTTTGGAAGAGAGATTGTGCCCGCCGGTTGTGCGCATATCATTGTAAGTAACAATAACAGATGGCGTTTTGAGATATTTTGCAGATGATTTATTAAGATTGTTGACAAAAAAGTTTTTTACCGTATTCAAATCCAAACCCAACAAATCTAAATTGTTTTTGCCGAGACTATGCATGAGTTTATTCACCTGCCTTGCTTTTAAATAGATTTGATAAGTTGCCTGATTGTTAACACGCTGCCCTCGCGGATATGCCAACTGCCGTGCCACATT
>WRNX01000093.1 GCA_009776395.1 Lentimicrobiaceae bacterium | reverse complement strand
GATATAACGCTAATCCCGAATCCCACCACGGGAGAATTACAAGTTACAAGTTACGGGTTACAAGTTACGAATGTGGAGGTGTTTGATGTTTACGGCAGAAAACTTCATTCGTCCACTTGTCCACTTGTCCACTCGTCCACTACAACTATAGATATTTCAGATTTACAGAGTGGTATCTATTTTGTAAAAATAACCACAGAAGAGGGAATAATAACTAAAAAAGTAATAAAATATTAATCATTAATCATTAATCATTAATCACTATCTCTATAATAATCATTTTCTTATCAATATGAACCATTTATCACGTCCAATTTCAGTAATTAATCTCTATCTGTTTTTCCTCATTCTGTGCCTTTGGTGGTCAGTATCCTGTAAAAAACCTGACCCTGACAATGTTAAACTTCGATTTTCCTGCGAAAACGCTACCGTTCTTTTTGATACCGTTTTTACTTCAATCGGCTCAGTTACGAGAAATTTTACGGTGCACAATCCATCAAACAACGATATAAAAATCACAGTTTTTTTGGCTGGCGGAAACCGATCTTTTTATAGCATTAACGTAAACGGAAAGCCGGGTACAAATGAAAACAACTCCTATTTTGAAAATATTGAGATTCCCAAAAAAGACAGTATTTACATTTTCGTAACGGTTAATATTGACCCCAGAAATCAAAACAACCCGTTTATTGTGAATGACTCTATCGTGTTTTTAACAGGGAGTAGCGGTAAACAAGATGTGAAGTTGGTAGCCTACGGACAAGATGCTCGTTATATCATTGCAAATGAAGGACCTGAAGGTTTGCGATATAAAGTAGTTGCAGGTTTACCCTTTGATGAAAACGGACAACCCACAGGATATGAAAAACAACATGAAACATGGACTAATGAGCGCCCATACGTAGTATATGGTTGGGCGGTAATTGATTCTGCCTGTTCGCTCACTATTGATCCCGGTACCAAAATCTATTTTCACAATAATTCAGGATTGTGGGCATACAGATACAGCAAGTTAGATGTAAACGGCGCAATTGATGCACCTGTATTATTTAGAGGCGATAGATTAGAATCCTGGTTTGATGACGATTATGCGCAATGGAGTAGAGTTTGGATTAACGAGGGCGTGGATGCAACTATTACGAATGCTATAATTACCAATGCTTTTGTTGGTGTGCAGGTGGAGCCGTTACCCACTAATAATAATGACATTAATGTTACACAAAACGTCGTTACAATAGATAAAACAATAATTAAGAACACCAAAAATTGTGGCGTATTGTCGCGTTTTTTAAATGTTGAGATGACCAACTGCGTAATTGCCAATAACGGCGCCAGCGGGTTGCAATTGGAAGGCGGAAATTATATTCTGAAACATCTCACCTTGGCAAACTATTTTAAACAAACGGAAAGAAAAGCGCCCGCATGTTATGTAAGCAATAAAGTCTCTCTGTATGATGACACGCCTTGGGATGTTAAAGCCGATTTTGTAAATTGTATCATTTACGGAAGACTTGAAACCGAAGCAGGTGTAAGCAAAGTGCAAGATGCTGAGTTAGAAGTATCTTTTCAAAACTGTCTTTTGAAAGCAAAAGATCCTTCCTCTTATTTTAAAGACTGTTTACTTAATAAAGATCCGAAGTTTACCGATATTGATAGACTTGATTTCAAACTCTTGCAAGGTTCTCCTGCCATTGGTTGTGGAATTCCCAATATTTTAGAAATAGATGAAGATATATTGGGTAATCCACGCGGTGATAAACCCGATATTGGTGCGTTTCAGTATGAGAGATAATGAAAATTTCATATACTTTTGCCGCTAATTTAATAAAAAATAAAAAAAGGTAATATGAAATCGATATTTTTCTTATTTTTCATGTGTGTTACACTTTCTTTGAATGCGCAAAATACTACTATTCAATGGCGAAACGACCGCACCGGCGTGTATAACGAAACCGGATTAATGAAATCTTGGGGTACTAATGCTCCTCAATTATTATGGTATTTCGACGAACTCGGCGAAGGACACTCATCGGTGGCGATTGACAAGGATAAAATTTACATCACAGGTATGACCAAAGATATTGGATACCTCTATGTGTTGGATTTAACCGGTAAACTGTTGAACAAAAAAGAGTACGGAAAAGAATGGGACAAAAGTTATAACGGTACGAGGGCAACAGTTACCATCAACGATGATAAATTGTACATCTATTCCGGAACAGGAAATTTAATCTGTATGGAGCAAAACAGTTTGAAAATTCTTTGGAAAAAAAGTATTGAAACCGATTTGGGTGGTAAAAATATTCAATGGGGCGTAAATGAATCGCCACTCATTGTGAACGAAAAAATAATCATTACCCCCGGTGGAAAAGAGAAAAATGTAGTGGCATTAAATAAAAATGATGGTTCTTTAATCTGGTCATGTTCGGGCGAAGGAGAACTCTCTGCTTATTGCTCCCCGCTCTATATCGGCGACCAAGACGTTCCGCAAATGGTTACCATGACTACCAACCATATCTTAGGAATAGATATTAAAACAGGAAAAAAATTGTGGTCGTATGAAAATAAAAACAGGTGGTCGGTGCATGCCAACACCCCAATTTATAGCGATGGAATGATACTTTGTACCAGCGGTTACGGCAAAGGTTCAACCATGCTTCGTTTCGTAAACGGCGGACGTTCCGTTGAAGTGGCATGGAAACTTCCCGACATTGATTCAAGAATCGGGGCGATGGTTAAACTTGGAAATTATGTCTATGGTTCGGGAGATAATAATAAATATTGGTTTTGTGTGGAATGGAAAACCGGAAAAATAAAATACAAAGACAACTCCCTTACGCCCGGCGTAACTATCGCCGCCGATGGAATGCTCTATTGTTATTCGGAAAAAGGAGATATGGCTTTGGTAAAAGCAACCCCCGAAAAATTTGACATCATAAGTAAATTTAAAATTACGAT
>WRNX01000092.1 GCA_009776395.1 Lentimicrobiaceae bacterium | reverse complement strand
CCCGAAATAGTGGGGAAATATATGGGCAATGGTTTTAAACAATTTATGTGCGTTTTTACCGTATTGCTGATGGTGTTAGTGGGAGCGGTTTTCGTTTCCGGACTTCCTGCCTTGTTCATGACGATGGTAACATCTACATATATCGCGCTGGCGCCCGAAATGTTCGCATTATCCGCTAACATCGGCTATATAACAGGTGCGGCTTGTACTGTCGTAGCGTGGGCGATCTTCTTGCGGTGGCAGAGAAAGGAGATTAAAAGATTTGGTATGCGGTAAAAAAAAGCATTATTCGCCGAAATAGTGCAGTTTGAAAATAAAAAGTCATTGATAATAATGCAGTTATAAGAAATTATTGGTAATACACAGATTTTACGAGATTTACGCAGATATTTTAAAATTATTCGTGTAAAGAATAATCATTTTCTGCACCTTTTACCCCAAAAATTACAGCTTTTAAAACTTTTCTGCATTTTTCTAACCTTTTTTAACAATTTGATTATTAGAAAAATAAATTTCAAAAAAAGATGTTTGAAACGAAAATTATATATTTTTGCCGCGAGTTATTTTTAATTTAAAAATTTAAAAATTTAAAAATTAAAAAAATAATCAATTAAATCTAAAAACCTTAAATCTTTAAATTTTTAAATCTTTAAATCGGAAATCCAATAATCATTAATCACTAATCACTAAATAAAATTATCATGGAGAAAAAACACGAAAACCTAACTTGGGACGACATCAAAGCGATGTACGCCGAAACAGACAAACGGTTTAAAGAAACCGCTATACGATTTAAAGAAACAGAACGCATTCTGAATGAAAAATTCACTCGTATGGAAAAAGCAATCGAAAATACCAACAAACAGATTGGTGGCATTTCAAGAAGCAATGGCGAGTTTTGCGAAGAGTATTTTATCAACTCTTTTAAAGAAAATCCTACATTTATGGGCGAAAAGTACGACCGCGTGGTTGACTATCTGAAACCAGACCCCGTAATGATTAACGATGAATACGATTTAGTATTAAGGAATGGCAGTACCGTCGTACTCATTGAAATGAAATATAAGGCAAATATTGAAGATGTAGGAAAAATGTTCTCAAAACTACACTCTTACCGCGCCAATTATCCAATGTTTAAAGATTATAAGGCTTATTTAGCGTTGGCATCCTTTCGTTTTCCTGCAAAAGTTCGTAAACGCGCCGATGAAGAAGGTGTTGTGCTCATTGAACAAAGAGGCGACAAAATAGAAGTGATTAGCAAAAATGTGAAAGCGTGGTAAAAAATCATATAAATATATGATTGAAATTTTAAAAAAAAGTATTTCTTTTGCCGAATAATTTAGTAAGGCATTATTTTTACTTTACTTTTGCCCCGAAGTACTGATTTTAAGGATAAAAAACATGAACAATTCTATTCATTTTTTTGTTACAAGTTTATATAAGTTATCCCGTGTTAATAGTTTCTTTTGCACACAGATGACGCAGATGAAACAGATTTTCACTGATTTATGTAAACTACCCCGATTTTGCTTCGCAAAATCATGTAGAATGGAAATATATTTATATAAACTACCCCGTCGCCTTACGGCGACACCCCTTCAAAAATTTGAAGGGGATTATTTTTCACAGCATCCGTAGGTTAAAACCTACGGCTAATAAAGTGTTGTCCCATCGGGACTGCACTGTTGGTATATCTGTATTAACCACTAATCACTAATCACTAATCACTAATCATTAATCATTAATCACTAATATCTAATATCTAATAATATTTTTTTATGAAACATTTCAATAAATTTTTGATTTTGCTCGCCCTCATCGGCTTGAGCGCAGGCGCATTCGCGCAGACGGCATTGCCGCAGTCTGGGAATCTTAACGGACAGTACACCGCAACGCCGGGGAGCAGTTACTCAAGTCCCTACAACCTCACCGGAACCACCATCATCTGGGTGAATTCGGGGACGGCGACCATCACCGGGGAGATTAGTGGAAGTAGCAGTTACGTCTTTGGGAAAGAAGGCGCAGGGACGCTCATCCTCACTGGCACCAACACCTACAACGGACAGACCGGAATCAGCGGTGGCAAACTGCAAGTCGGCAACGGCACAAGCGGGAGTATTAACAACACTTCGGGGGTACAGATAAGTACAACCTCCGCCACCCTCCGTTTCGAGCCGTTCGGCAGCGTTATGACCTTCGACAAAGTTATCAGCGGTAGCGGAAAGGTGGAGAAAGCAGGAGCAACTTGCGACTTGCGTTTCACCAAAGACCACCTCTACACCGGCACAACGACCGTTGAATCAGGCCAACTCAGCATCGGCTACACCACTACAACCGGTAGCGTGACAGGTGATATTATTGTAAATAGCGGCGCAGTCGTCTATTTTAGTCGTTCCAACGATTATACCTACTCAGGCGTTATTTCCGGAGCAGGGAGTGTATACAAAAGTTATGCTTCAAGTAAACTCATCCTGACCGGTGTCAATACCTATACCGGACTGACAAGAATTAACGGCGGTACCCTGCAAATCGGTAACGGCTCAACCGGAAGCATCGCCAACACCTCGACAGTAGATTTTTTTTATAACCCCCCCGACGCCACCCTCCGTTTCGAGCCGGGCGCCGATATGGTCTTCTCGAAAGTTATCAGCGGAAGCGGGAAGGTGGAGTATAAAGGGGCGGAAGGAGGATTGTTACAAAAAACGTTATCTTTTACCGCCAAGAACACCTATACCGGAACCACAACCATTGAACAGGGATACTTTCAAATAGGCGCTAATTCTAATAGCGGCGAAGTGGCAGGCGATATCATCTTACAGGGCAACCATTCACACTTATGTTTTTCACGGACAGATTCCTATACTTATGCTAAAAACATTACAGGGACAGGATACAGCGTTGATGTTAATACATGGGAGCAAGGGAATAGTTATTATACAAATGGTACTGTTATTTTAACGGGTAACAATACCTATACCGGTAAAACACGAATATATAGCGGCATCCTGCAAGTCGGCAACGGCTCAAGCGGGAGCATTAACAACACTTCGGATGTATCTCTTAGCGGCGCTAATTCCACCCTCTGCTTCCTGCCGGGCGGCGGGATGATCTTCTCGAAAGTTATCACCGGAAACGGAAAGGTGGAAATTAAAGGACCCAACAATATATATTTTACCGCTGATAACGACTATGAAGGCACCACGACCATTGACCCGGGGGTAACACTTTCCATCGGCAACGATACCTCAACCGGCGCCATAGCGGGCGA
>WRNX01000091.1 GCA_009776395.1 Lentimicrobiaceae bacterium | reverse complement strand
CTTCGCACCCTGTAAAAAAAACATTATTAACCTTATAAAACATTAATTGTATGGCATTTAATTTAAGAAACAGAAACTTTTTAAAGTTATTGGATTTTACTTCCGAAGAGATTAAGTATTTATTAAAGTTGTCTGCCGACTTGAAAACGGCGAAATACGCCGGCACGGAACAACAAAAATTAAAAGGAAAAAACATTGTACTTTTGTTTGAGAAAGACTCTACCAGAACGCGCTGCGCGTTTGAAGTAGCAGCGTTGGATCAAGGGGCGCATGTTACCTATTTAGGTCCATCCGGCTCGCAAATGGGCAAAAAAGAATCTATGAAAGATACCGCCCGCGTATTGGGCAGAATGTATGATGGTATTGAGTATCGCGGGTATGCACAGGATATTGTGGAAGCGCTTGGAAAATACGCCGGCGTGCCTGTATGGAACGGATTAACTACCGAATTTCACCCCACGCAAATCTTGGCAGACTTTTTAACCATGCAGGAACACAGCGACAAACCGTTGCATCATATTTCGTTTGCTTATTTGGGAGATGCACGTAACAACATGGGAAACAGTCTTATGGTGGGTGCGGCAAAAATGGGAATGGATTTCCGCGCCGTAGCACCAAAACAATGCTGGCCCGAAGAAACATTAGTGGCTAAATGTAAAGAAATTGCCAAAGAAACCGGCGCTAAAATTACGCTTACCGAAAAAGTAGAAGAAGGGGTAAAAAGCGTTGACTTCTTATATACGGATGTTTGGGTATCTATGGGCGAACCCGCAGAAGTATGGGCGGAACGTATTAAATTGCTAACTCCTTATCAAGTAAATCTCAATGTGGTAAAAGCCACAGGAAACCCAAAAGTAAAATTCTTGCACTGCCTGCCCTCATTCCACAATTTGGAAACAGAGGTAGGTAGAGATATTCACAAAAAATTTGGATTAGAGGCTATGGAAGTTACAGACGATGTTTTTGAATCGCCCATGTCCATTGTTTTTGATGAAGCCGAAAATCGTATGCACACCATTAAAGCAGTGATGGTGGCTACACTGGGAAACTAATTTTTTCTAAGTGAAAAAAAAATAAAAAAAAGAAGTAATTTTGCCATTTAATTATTTATCCCTCAAAAATAAACTATTATAATGGATACCAAAATATTACAAATCACCCCAGACGTTCATTGGATCGGCGTTTTAGATAAAGATATTCGCACATTCGACATTGTAATGGAAACAAAATATGGTGCAACCTACAATTCCTATTTCATAAATGCTGATAAAAAAGCAGTAGTAGAAGTAGTGAAAGAGAAGTTTTTCCCTGTTTTTGAAACCAAATTGCGCCAACTATGCGCCCCTGAAGAGATAGAGTATATTTTTATCAATCATACCGAACCTGATCACAGCGGCGGACTTAAAAAATTATTGGCAATTGCGCCAAAAGCGGTTGTGGTGGCTTCTAATTCAGCCATTATGAACTTGAAAGAACAATTGAATGCGCCGTTTCAATATATTACAACAAGTGATGGGCTTATTACTGATTTGGGCAATAAAAAGATAACTGCTATTTGCGCGCCCAATTTACATTGGCCAGATTCAATATATTCTTATTTACAAGAAGATAAGGTATTATTTACTTGCGATTCTTTCGGCGCTCACTTTTGCCACGAAGAGATGTATAATGATAAAGTAGGAAATTATGACGACGCATTTCAATACTATTTCGATGTCATTTTAAAACCTTTCAGTAAGTTTTTTTTAAAAGCCATTGAAAAAATTTCACCTTTGCAAATTGAAACAATATGTACAGGACATGGACCGCTATTAAGAGAAAATCCGTTGAAAATAGTGGAAAAAACTAAATATTTGTGCGAAGATTACATCAAAAACTACCCTGAAAAAAATAGAATATTGATTGCGTTTGTTTCTGCCTACGGATTTACCAAGACTATTGCCGAAAAATTGAAAGAGGGAGCAGAAAAAGTACCCGGAATTACTGTGGATTTTTGTGATATTGAAAAAATGGATATGGATACTTTGGGAGATAAAATTGCAAAAGCAGATGCCTACTTGCTGGGAAGTCCAACTATTAATCAAAATATGCTTCCCCAACTTTACAACGTATTTGCATTGATGACTCCCCTTCGCGACAGAGGGAAACTTGCCGCTGCTTTCGGTGATTACGGATGGACAGGAGATGCGAAACAACACCTTATCTCTAATATGGATAATATGAAATTAAAACGCTACAGCGAATCCATGTTCGTAAAATTTATTCCCTCTAAAACAGAAGAAGAAAAAATAATTCAATTCGGCGAATCTTTCGCAAAAACATTAACCACAAATAACTTAACAAGGGGGCATACCCCCTTGTTAACCAATCACTAATTCTATGGCAAAAGTAAACGTTTTTATTCCTTGTTGCATGGATATGTTCAATCCTTCAGTGCCTCCAAGCATGTTTACCGTTTTAGAGCGTCTGGGGGATGAGGTAATCTACAATTCAGAGCAAACATGTTGTGGTAGAAGATTCTATCAAGTAGGCGAGGTAGAACTCGCCAAAGAGTTAGCCAACAAATTGATAGTAGAGTATGAATTGAAATATCCGATGGTAGTTCCCACAACATCTTGCGTAGGATATATGAAAAACTTTTACAAGGAATTGTTGGAAAACTCCGCAGAAGTAAATATAATTCGTTCTTTTACTCAAAATATATATGAATTATGCTATTATATTGTTAATATTAAAGCAGTTGAAAAATTAGACAATCTGTTTAATCATCGTGTTTTTTACTTTAAATCATGTTCTGCAAGAAACCTGTACAAATTGGATGATGAGCCAGAACTGTTGCTTAGCAATACCAAAGGTTTAGATTTACTTCTTGATAATGAACTGAATACATGCTGCGGCGCCCATAGTCATTTTGCGCTTGCCAATCAAGAAGTATCAGAAATATTATGCAATCAAATTATAGAACGTGCGTACCAAATGGGAGCCCAATATATCACCTCTACCGATATGCACTGTTTGCAACAAATTGATTCAATTTTAAGTACGCTCGACATTACAATGGAAACCATTCATATTGCAGATATTTTAATGGGAGAAGATAGCGAATAAAGATTGATGCTGATACACGCTCTCGAGGAGAGTGATGTATAAAAAGTTCAGCCAATCCGATATGTATCAAAGATATTTTCCAACTCGATTTTCAGTTGAACCCTACATATTTGGTTCTGTTATCTGTTTTTGCTCTTTTTCTTTTTTCTTTTCACTTGACATAGGTATTCCAATTCCCAAGTGACATGCCATATTTAAACCTTTCATTTCAGTACTTTTACGATACACGTTTATCAAACCTTGTTCGTAGCGCAGATTCAGTTGTAATCCTCTTCCTTTCAAGAATCTGTATTGCAGGTCAACGGCGATACCAAAATCTACCGGATTAATTTTTTTTGTAATTTTCATTTTATGGCTTAACTCGCCCTTGTCCATCTTTGCCGAATAGGTATCTTTTCCTGATACA
>WRNX01000090.1 GCA_009776395.1 Lentimicrobiaceae bacterium | reverse complement strand
TGAAGTGAAAGTGTTTTTTGAAGGCGTCGCCGGTGACCCCTGCCCCGCCGTTACTGACGTAACAGCAGAAGTTTACGAAGCCAACAAGGTTAAAGTTACCTGGACAGAACCCGCAAAAGCCTTAACCGGCTACAAAATCTATCAAAACGATACGGAAAAAGCTACCGTAGATGCAGGCGTTACCGAATGGACCTCCGACGTCTTGAATGGCGGAACCTATACTTTCGCCATAGCCGCTACCTTTGACGATGGTTGCACTCCGGTAAAAGTTCCGGCAGCGCCCGTGGAAATTAAAACTTGCAACGGAAAAGTATCTAACCTGGAAGTTGAGTATGACGAAGACTGCACAATGGCAACGATTACATGGGATGCACCTGGAGGAAAAAACAGAGGAAATACAGCTCGCGGACAAGTATCTTATGGCGGACCAAAGTACATTGAATTCGATTGTGAGAATATCATGTCGAATACAACAATCACTACCACATTTGATTGTTATGGCGGCGGATATTTAAACGGCAATCTGTACTCCTACAGAAATGATAAAGATGCAAATGGTAATGCGCTTAACTGCCATTTTCAAGTCTCAAATTCCGAAACGGGTGAATTAATCTCTACCATTGAAAGGACGGAGTTGAATGGAGTAGTAGTTGGTTCTGTATGTTATGACTATTCTTCAAGCACTATGTATGCTGTAAGAGCAGGTACCGCTACCACAAGTACACTTAACACGGTTGATTTAGAAACAGGCGCATTGACACAAGTAGCAACGCTTTCGGGTTTGGGGGCAATTCCATTGACTTTTGCGATAACTCTTGAAGGAGATATGTATTTGATAGAAGCAGCTAGCGCTGGTAACGGTATCTTATATTCAGTTGCTCTTTCAGGAGCATGTACTCCCATTGGTAGCGGAACCGGTTACCCTGTAAACTATGCTCAATCAATGGCATTCGACTATAACGACCCTGATCAGACTCTTTACTGGGCGCAGATAGCACAACCGACATCAGGCAATATTGTTACCACCTGGGCAAAAGTGGACATAACCACCGGATTGGCAACTGCAATTAATACAAGCACAGGTATGGAAATATCCGCTTTGCATTTCCCGTATGAGTATACACCTACTGAATATGAGTACAACATTTACCGCGACGGTCTCCAAATTGGCGGACCCACCACCGAAACCATCTTTGAAGATAATACCTTTGCAGCAAATGAAGGACACGTTTGGAGCGTGGCAGTTTCCTGCTCAAACGGCGGAGATGGCGAATGGGTAAATCTGGATAAAGAATCTTGCATTTCCATTCCCTGCTCATCGGTTACAGACTTGGAAATTGAATTTAACGAGTGTGCTTCCGCTACCCTTACCTGGACCGCCGTTGATGGCGCGACCGGATACAAAGTAGTAAGAGATGGCGAAACGCTAACTACGGTTACTGAAAATAATTATACCGATGAATTTGAAATTGACCCTGCTCAAGACTACAAATGGGAAGTAATTACCGTTTGCGGCGCCGGCAACGAAGCGCCTGCTGAAGAAATTACAGCTACTTGCGTAGGAATTAAAGAGATTGAAAGAACTTTCTCTATCGTTCCTAATCCCGCAACCGATATGATTACCATTTATTCAACAAATAATATCAAAACCGTTGAAGTAATCAATTTCTTAGGACAAACTGTTATTTCTCAACAAGAAAATAAAGTAGATGTATCAAGTCTTACGAATGGCATCTATTTTGTTCGTGTAGCATTTGAAAACGGAATTGGCGTTCAAAAATTTGTAAAACAATAGTCATTGTAGATGTAAGGTACGCCTTATCACCTACAAAAAATTTAGAAGAGACTGTATCATAAGTATTACAGTCTCTTCTTTTTCATACGTGGAATTATGAAATTACCTCATCTCATCTTCTTCTTTTTCGTGCTGCATTTTTCTCTTTTTGCACAACTTCCAAAAAACATTCAAAAAGCGGTGAATAAAGCAGAAACGTTTATGGCACAGCATAAATATGAAAATGCTTTGCCTGTTTTGGAAAAATATTACGCAAAGGCGGAACATAAGATACAACCTTTATTGCGCTGGAAAATTGATCAGTGTAAATTTGGAATAGAAGCGATGAAAAATCCTGCAAACATGCTCCCCATTAATTTGGGAGAAAATGTAAATTCGGAATGGGATGAGTATCATCCATCATTAACAGGAAACAGTAAAGAAATACTTTTTACTGTACGCCGACCGCGAGACGAACAAACTGTATGTAAATATTGCAAAGAGGAGGAAGATATTTATCGCAGTGTACAACAAAACGGAATTTGGCAGCCGCGAACAAAGTTAGCAAAACCTGTTAATACGGGTAATAATGAAGGTGCGCAGTGCATCTCAGCAGATGGAAATTATCTGTTCTTTACCATTTGCAGTGCTGATTTCGGATACGGAAGTTGTGATATTTATTGGTCGAAATGGGAAGATAACAAATGGTCAGAACCAAAAAACTGCGGGCCAAAAGTAAACACTAAGTATTGGGAATCACAACCTTCCATTTCAGCAGATGGAAAAACTATTTATTTTACTTCAAATCGTCCGGGCGGGTACGGGGGGATGGATATTTGGAAAACAGAAATGATTTCCGAAGGGGTTTTTTCAGAGCCGGTAAATTTAGGTGAAACGATCAACACTCCTTACGATGAGGTTTCTCCGTTTATTCATTTTGACCAAAAAACGCTGTACTTTTCTTCCAACGGTCATCTCGGAATGGGCGGAAAAGATCTATTTTACTCAAAATTACAATCTGGTGAAATTTGGAGTAAACCTGTGAATCTGGGGTATCCTATTAATTCCTATCAAGATGAATCGGGAATTTTTATCAATGCACAAGGCAATGTCGCTTACTTTGCCTCTGACAGACCTGGAGGATTTGGCGGATTGGATATCTATTGTTTTGAGTTGGAAGAATATTTACGCCCTGAACCTGTATTATTCATTGCTGAAGATTTTGAGATAATTGAAAATAAAGCCGTTGATACGAATGTTTTGGATACCGCAAAAACAGGGGATTCTTTTGTTTTACCTAACCTCTTTTTTGAGTTTGCTCAATCGAACCTTTTACCCGATTCTTTTTTTGAGTTGAACCGGTTGTATGTTTTTCTTATTAATAATGAAACTGTTAGAATTGAAATTAGTGGTCATACTGATAATCAAGGTTCTGATTCATACAATAAAAAACTTTCGATAGATAGAGCGCAGACTGTTTATCTTTATCTTATTGATAAAGGAATAGATGCGGGCAGGTTATCGTTTACAGGCTACGGAAAAGAATCTCCTGTTGCGCCTAACGACACGGAAGAAAACAGAGCAAAAAATAGGCGAACAGAAATTTTAATTTTAGAAAGATGAACTATTCTACAAGTGCTTTTTTTGCGACACTGATTTTAGTGTCGCAATTTATGTAAAATATTGATATGGTAACTGTTACAGAAACGTCTAAATAAAAGTGATAAACTTAGGAAATATTTTTTGGCTAAAACTTATTGTTTTGTGCTGGAAAAAAGTCTATAAACAACGCAATTTTTTTGGTTAAAAAAACGTCCACTTATATATTATATAAT
>WRNX01000089.1 GCA_009776395.1 Lentimicrobiaceae bacterium | reverse complement strand
CCTCCGTTTTTATAACAAACTTGGTAAATATCGTGAATTGCCCAAATATCGTTGTCTGTATGTAATGCCCACCAATGTTTGTTTAGGAAATCCCAACCACCATATTTTTTCAAATACTTAAAGGCATTAGGGATTGGCATTTTATACGCCTCTGCAAACGCAGGAACAATAAAACTGATAAAACTTATTTTATCGCTCATCGCTTTATCTATTGCTCTATTTTCCATTATCTTAATTTAATTCTAACAACGTGCAAAAATACAATTTATTTTCCATATAATACGGTACGCTTGTATGCCACTGTTTACAACGGACGGTTTCGCAAGATGGCGGCATTACCGTCGTTTGAAAGAAAATACTATTTTCGCGGCGGTTGCTCGTAGGGAAGGAAAGAGAGCCGCCACCTCGCGAAGCCGCTGGACGTTATAAGCAATGCCGGACAGTACCTCAAATGGATAGAAAAATTGGCCCTTACGAGTTCCAAAAAAATATCTACTTTTGCATTTTGATAAAAAAATACAAATGATTGCACAAACATTAGATAAAGAAACGAGTGATAAAGTAAGTTTTATTAGTTTTATTATTCCAAAATTTGCGGAATCATACAAAATGAATATGCAAGACACCTATTTTTATTTGAAAAAATATGGTGGATTGGATTTTCTAATGGAACACTGGTGGGCGTTGCACACATATAGTGGTTTTTCTGCTGTTCGAGACTTGTACGATGTATGCTATAAAAACGGAGGAGAACGATAATGATTTTACAGGTTTATCACGGAAGTTATACAAAAATAGATGCTGTTGATTTGACTAAAGGTCAAGCGAACAGGGATTTTGGAAAAGGTTTTTATGTAACCAAATTTATTAAACACGCTGAAGCGTGGGCGAAAGTTATTGGTAGAAAAAGCGGTACAGAAGGTTTTGTTACCGAATTCAAATTTTACGAAAGAGCATTTACAGATACAACCTACAAGACACTTCGATTTGAGGATTATAACAAGGAATGGTTAGATTTTGTCGTTTTAAACAGAGATACATCAACACAGGAGCAGAGACACGATTATGATATTGTTGAAGGTCCAGTTGCTGACGACAAAGTACAAAATAAAATAGAAATTTACTTAAAAGGGAAAATATCAAAAATTGATTTTCTGACCGAACTCAAATACCACGAACAAACCCACCAGATTTGTTTTTGTACTCGAAAATCTTTGCAAATGATAGAACCGGTAAATGATGAATCTAATTTGAATGTTAGAATTATCGGTGAAGCGATTCTCGAAAAACTAATGATAGAAAGAAATCTAAACGAAGTTGAAGCCACAGACTTGTTTTATTCTTCAAGCACTTTCACTCAACTTGCAGATGAAAGTACAGAATTTTACAAAAAAACATGGCAGGAAATATACGAACTCTTAAAACAAGAAATAAATAACAATAGCGCACTGCTTAGTTAGGTTTGCTCTCTACGAGAGCGTTATGTAAAAAAAACAGCCAATCAGAGTTGTAGCAAAGAAAACCTAACTTTCAATTTTCAACTTTCAACTTTCCATTCTCAATTCTCAATTCTCAACTTTCAACTTTCAACTTTCAATTCTCCATTCTCCATTCTCAATTCTCAATTCTCCATTCCCATTTCGTCCCCCCAAACCCCTATTTCGTGGACACCACGTACTACTTTGTGGATTGCCCTGTTTTTCTATATTTTATATGAATTAGTGTGTGTATTTTCGCCGTGAAATTAAAAGAATTAAGAATTAAGAATTAAGAATTAAGAATTAATCAACTTTCAACTTAAAAAATATGGCAAGAAAAATTTTTATTTTAGGATTCGCCATGCTGTTGAGCGTGGCAAGCGCGTTTGCGCAAGGCGGGACGACGGGACCGCTCACATGGAATATTGACAACAACGGAACGCTTACTATTAGCGGAACTGGTGCGATGCCGGATTATGAATGGGATTACGAGCACGCCGCACCGTGGCAAAATTTTGTGGTACTTATTTCTGCTGTTGTAATAGAAAACGGCGTTACAACGATTGGAAATAATGCTTTTAATGATTGCTTTGTTGTTAAATCTATTACCATTGGAAATAGCGTTACAAGTATTGGAAAGTACGCTTTTGCTTATTGTTTCGGTACCTATGGAATCTCTGCTTCTGTAACTATTCCGAGTAGCGTTACAACGATTGGAGATAGAGCTTTTTTTGCGTGCGCTGAACTTGAATCCATTATCATTCCAAATAGTGTAACAAGTATTGGATGGGGGGCTTTTTCGAGTTGCGGCAAATTGTCCTCTGTAACTATTCCAAACAGCATTACAACGATTGAAGAAGGAACTTTTGACTATTCCGGTCTTGAATCTATTACCATTCCAAACAGCGTTACAACGATTGGAGTAAGTGCTTTCCAAGGTTGCCACAAATTATCTTCTGTAATTATTCCAAACAGCGTTACAACGATTGGAAGTAGTGCTTTTTCCGAATGTATTGCTCTTGAATCCATTACCCTCCCAAACAGCGTTACATCGTTTGGAGATGGGACTTTTGATGGGTGCACTGCTCTTAAATATATTACCATTCCAAACAGTGCTACAACGATTGGAAGTAGTGCTTTTTCCGAATGTATTGCTCTTGAATCTATTACCATTCCAAACAGCGTTACAAAGATTAGACCTAACGTTTTTATAGGTTGTACGGCTCTTACCTCGATAACCGTTCTTAATTTAGTTCCTATAGACATAGGACATGAAGTCTTCTATGGTTGGGGGGGGCAAGGCATAGACAGTGTGGATATTGCCACCATAACTTTAAAAGTCCCTACAAGCGCTGTTTCGAGTTATCAGACTGCCGAAGTATGGAAAGAGATGATTATTGAAGGAGGCGGCATATTGGTAAATCCTGTTACAAACAACCCTGAACAGGGTTATACTACCGGCGACGGATTGTACGGCGGCAGAGCCACCGCCACCGTAACGGCAGTACCACGCAACGGATACAGGTTTGTCAATTGGACAATAGACGGAGCAGTGATTTCTACCGCCAATCCATACAGTTTCACCGTAACCGAAGATGTAGAATTGGTTGCTAACTTTAACGAAAGTGTTGGCATTGTAGAGACGGGGCGTGCCCCGTCTCTACAGGTTTATCCCAACCCAACGAAAGATGAATTGAGAATTGAGAATGGAGAATTGAAAATTAACAACGTGGAAATTTACGATATTTACGGTAAAAAGCAATTTTCAACTTTCAACTTTCAATTTTCAACTATTAATGTATCGCATTTCCCCACCGGTATTTACTTTATAAAAATTGAAACCGACAAAGGTATTGTAACAAAGAAATTTATAAAAAATTAAGAATTAACAATTAACAAATTTTCAACTTTCAATTTTCAACTTTCAACTTAATAAATATGAAATCATTAAAACTTTCAATCCTAACGCTGTCCCTCATAGTTGCAGGGGCGTTATGTATGCCTGTTTTCGGACAGGATGGTCCAATACAAAACATCACGTATGTACAAGCGCCGGACGTTAATATATATAACATCGGCTTTGTATCTCAGGAAAGTTCCGAACTTATTTTTGCTTATACCTACGAACTTAACATTGGTTTTGTCGAGGGGAATTATGAAATGTACACTCTTTTCTCTCTTGTAGAATCTAATCCCAACATCGGCTTGTTTTACGGCGGAGCGGAAAATCTTGACGAAACAACCCTTGATTA
>WRNX01000088.1 GCA_009776395.1 Lentimicrobiaceae bacterium | reverse complement strand
AAAAGTACCAAAAATTCAAGGCTCATCGAATATCCGCCCGCTCTACCATCCTCTAAATCTGTTTGGCAGGGCAGACGCAAAATTTCCTCCCAAACACTATCCTTGCTGTAAGAAATTTTGCTATATGCTGGCTCTCGCTCAAGCCCACCCGCACGCATCCCTGCCAACCATCTAAGAGGATGGTATTCACGTTCGTCTGCTTCTCGATGAGCCGTTGCCGCCCACACAGCGTTTTCTATTTCGGAAACGGAAGAACTCCAAGTTGCATTATACCCTCTTTGCGTACTTTGTGTTTTCTTTGCGCACTTTGCGGTAAAAAAAAATGCCTCTGATGTAGTATCAGGCAATTCAAAGGTATTCAACAAAGCAGTTTTGCTAACCATAAATAGGCAATTATGAGGTGCAAAAATAAAGAAAATTGCAAATAGTGTTTAAAGTAAACAAGGTTAGGTGGCGATTCCATCGCCGTCGCTCTATTTTGGAAGGTTCAACCTGCCACAGACAGATAAAAATGTTCTTCAAAAATTTATAGAGGAAAAATAGTTTTTTTTAGTTTTTGGTTATACAGGTAGAACCTGTATAGATAATTTGGCGGCGATAGAATCGCCGCCAAACAACAGTGTTACAACCTCAGGCGAACGGGGGTTGATTATCGAGTTTCGTTTGGTAATATGCTTGGTAGAAGCAGATTGCCCCCCTATTCTTTTCTTCTGTAGTATCTGGGATTTATCCATGAGTTGTCCAATTTTTTTATTTTTTCTTTTATTATAGGTATATCGTCTTTTTTATCTGTTCCCAATGAAACCACTTCAAACCAAACCATTTCTCCATCATTAGCTCTTATAATACCTTCTATCTGAGTGTTTTTACTTTTTCCAAAAAACCAACCTATATTGGTTCTATAATAACTCACATCAAAACATAATGTATCTCCGATTTTATAATCTTCTATTGGAGTAATGTTATTTAGAATTAATCTTCCATTTTCAAACACTAATTCTATTTTTTTCTTATTTCTATTCCTTATATAATCTTTAACAATATAAAATTTTTCAGGAGAATATGTGTCATAAAATAAATCGTAGGCTATTAAAGCATCAGAATACCAGTCTGCTTGTACAAAACCATTTATTATTTTCGGATTATAACCATTGTTTTCCAAATATTCAACTATATCCAATTGAGTGCCAACTGAATCTAATTTTCTAACTTCTTTGAGAAATAATAAATCATCAATAACTTCCCAAGTTGCAATATATCCTCTCCAACATGCAGTATGTGGAAACCAATATTTACCATAACTGAATGGACTCTTAATAAACTCTCCATTAACTTTTAATTCTTCCAAAGGGAATGACTTTAAAAAAATGGTATCATTTCCAATTATTAGTTTATCAGGAATTTGTTCGGTCGCCAAAACTGTCGAAAGAGCAAAAATAATAACTCCCAAAATTATTAATATTCTTTTCATTACAATTTTATTTTTTGTTATTGTTTGTTTCATTTTCAGTACGCATTGTCCTCATATGGCAGGTAACACCTTTTTTAACGCATTTGCTTTTTAGATTTTTCCTTATCCTTCTCCGATTTCTTAAAAAGCAAAAACTCAGGATCACTTAATCTAAATCTAATAGGACGCATGTAGCATATACCTATAGGTTTACCATTATTTTTTGCAGGGACATCATATTTAATAAGTTTTGTAACACGCAATGCTTCATCATCTAAATCTTGTCGAACACTTTGAATAATTTTATGCTCAGTAGTAAAACCAAGAGTATCAATCCAATACTCAACAAATACCATTCCTTCAACTTTATCTGCTTTGGCTGTTTCGGGATAGTTTAAATTTTCTTTAAGAAATTCATTTAGTTTTTCAAAATCATTTGGTGCTGATTTATCAAATATAGGAAAATCATACCAGTCTCGATGAGGGGTTGTGTCACAATTACCTTGTCCTACTAAGGATAAAGTAGAAAATAGCATCAGAAAAAATAAAAGAAATCTTACCATAATATAATCTTGGAATTTAAAAAATTACCTACCACCATTTTTAGTATTTTTAGATTTTACTTTACATGATGAATTACCCTTATCCAATAGGTTATAACTATTCCGCGATGACTTCTTTTCAGCATCTAAGGTAAATCTAATGAGAAGTGCGGAGTGATATTCAACAGGTTTACCATTGTTTTTTGCAGGGACATCATATTTAATAAGTTTTGTAACACGCAATGCTTCATCATCCAAATCTTGTCGAATGCTCTGAAATATTGTATGATCACGTGTAAGACCATTTGTATCTACCACAAACTGTACAAATACTTTCCCCTCAATCTTATCCACTTTCGCTGTTTCAGGATATTTCAAGTTTTCAAAAACAAATTCAAATAGTTTTTCTACGCTATTTTTTGGGAAATTTTTATTGAAAATAGGATACTCTTCAGGATCAAAGCATTTTATTAACATTGAATCACATTTTGTCTGACTTGACAAAGGTAAAGTCGTTGTTAGTACCGAAATAAATAAAAGAAATCTTACCATAATCTTGGAATTTTGTAAATAAAGTGCCACCATGCAGGAGTAAAAGTGTTATAACCCGCTGGACCTACTTCATATATACCGGCATTCATACCCTCGGTTTGTATTCTTCCAACTAAATTTTCACCACTGTTCAGGTATAGTCCTTGATTTCGATAATTATACGAATATGCATCCCATTCTTCTCTCCCTAAAATGAGCGAATTGCTACGATCGCTTAAATCGATACCTTTATACTTTCCTGTCTTAACATTTTGGCTATGTCTTAATTCATGGTATGCGATAAGCGCGAATCTGTCATAATTACCACTAAAAGCGCCATCACCATAGAAAATTTTGCCTCCATTTATTGCTCCAGGGTCTCCGCCTGTTTTACTTGGGTCATACGTTCCTCTAAACCCAAAATAATTAATAATATCCTGACAGCCAAACGGATTACCTCGCCTCAACGCCTCTCCACTCATCATTCTATCATATACTTCTGAGTTACTTCTAAACCCTTGTCCTCTTATCAAATTTGAAAATTGTTCCGGCGCTATTGCCATTGATAAGGACGGATTAAAAGACCACCCTTGATCTTGCTGCCACTGAAAGGCGGATATATTGCCGCCAAGTGTTTTGTTTGTAAGATTGTAATTAGCTCCTACAGTGGCAATATTTGAACTTATCGGGAAACCGGCATACGAAGTCATTCCGGCAGTCCACCCAACGCTAAATCCGCTTTGGGTAGAATAAGACGCATATACTGTATTAAACGCTGCCGTAGCTCCCACACTGGCTGAAAAATCGTTATGCTTAAAATTGTATCCAACGTTAGCACTAAAACTTGCTATTCCCGGTATTCCTATACCAAAAGTAAACCCTATACTTAATCCGCCTTCTTTACTCCAACTGAAAGTTGGGAAAAACCAAAAAAATTCTCCTGATGGATCCACATACATCAGCGGGTTGTTTCTTGCATAACTATATCTGTTAAAATCCTGCGTAAAAGAAGAATTTGCCACATACTTGTCGGGGCTGAAGAATCTGCCGATCACAGGGTCGTACAACCGTCCGTTCATGTTGATGATCTTGAAGTCTAAATAATGTTCGTGTCCGGTAAAGCCGCGGTTGGTGATGGAAAATGTTAAGAATGTAGGGGAAGAATAGTGACCCGGCGGTTTGCCTTTGGCGCCATCAGACAAAATGGTTACGTTGCCCCACGGGTCAAACCAGTTGCGCTGCCGCACCATTTTGGCAGAATTAGTTATGGCGCAGTAACTGCCCAAATGGTCGGTGTGAATGTAGTACATGCTGTCGGTAGCAGCAGTAGCCACATGCAACGCTACCACGCCATTGTCGCCGTAAATGTAATGGTAGTGGTTGGTATTGTTTGAAAAATCTATCTCTTTTTCGTAATATTTATTGATGTAATAGCGCGTGTTAATCAAAGTATCGT
>WRNX01000087.1 GCA_009776395.1 Lentimicrobiaceae bacterium | reverse complement strand
TAGGGAATTTTAAGAAATTTTATATCTTTGCGTTTTTGAATCGGGGAGAGGTAGGAATTTTCGTTTTATTTTGGGATTTTTTTTGGATAAAACGGGACTGATGGTCAATAAGGGATGCGTGTTTTTTGTTTATATTAGACTATGATGATAAATGTAAGATGGATTTTAAAAGAGTGAAATATAATGTGTTGATTTTGGTCAAAAGGGAGAAATATGCGCATATTTTTACGTTGTAGGCAATGCGGGACAGTGCGGTGAGAACACGAAGAAAAATAAAGTTGAAAGTTCTGTGCAATTTGACAGAGAGAAAATATATTGAAGTACAAACTAAAAGAAAATAAAAAACATATGATTTGGATATATATAAGTTTAGGATTTTTTCTTGTTTCGTTGTTTCCATTATTACTTTTACCTTCAAGAATAATGTTGAAATTTTTTGGAGGTACAAAGTCTCCAAGTGATATACTTAAATATATCGGCACGGTTTGTGGAGCAATTATCGTAATAGGTACGCTTTACGAAACCTCTCAAACAAACAATCTTACGAGGAAAGGTCAATTAGACAATCGGTTTATTGAAGCAAACAATCTATTGGCAAGTGATAATGTTTCTGCAAATATAGCAGGCATATATGCTTTATATCAAATTGCCATTGAAGCATCAAATGATGAAACTCAATTAGGATATGTACAAGTTGTAAAAGATATATTATCAGCCACAATTCGAGAAAACAGTAAAATTGAAAATGATACGACATATACAACAAAACCCGTAGCAGTATTTCAAACAATTATTGATGTATTATTAAAAACGACTTTTGATTATAGCACAATTGGAGCAGAAAATAGGTTAATCTTATCCTCATATGATGAAGACAATGCAGGGTTTACAGCAACTTTTTCAAGTGAACCAATTATAGATTTACATAATAGTGTGTTAAATCATTGTGATTTGGGATTTATTTTGCCACCACCAAATAAAAGAAGAGGTGTGAAAATAAATTTAAGAGGTTGTTTCTTGTATGAATCTGTTTTGATTAATTCATCATTGAAAAATGTGGATTTAAGTGAATCTTTTTTAGGGAGAGCAAAATTAGATTTTGCGGATTTAGAAAAAGCAAATTTTAAAAGGGCTTATTTATCCGAAGCAAGATTATGGGCAGTAAATTTAGATAGTGCAAATTTAAGTTACGCATTTTTACAAGCAGATTTGAAAGGTGCATCTCTAAAAGGCACTGATTTAGATTTTGCAGATTTAAAAGGCGCAGATTTGACAAACGCACATTTGGAATATACAGATTTTTCAAGAACTTATTTAGATGAAAATACAAATTTTAAAGGTACTATTCACGAAGGAAAAAGTATTGAAGAAATAAAAACTTACAAGCCACCTCATAGCATGAAAAAATGACATTAAGAATAAGTACCGAACAAGCACTGCCTACAACGGGCGGTTTGGCGTAATGGCGGCAGTAATCCTGCAGAAACGGCAGTGCAAACTTGCAAGGGAGTACCCCGCAGGAAGTTCAGTGGGAGCCGCTGGGACGTTAGGCGTCAGCAGAGGACAGTGCGGCGAAAACAGCAAGAGAGCCAGACTGTTATCAGCAAACGACCTGATACGAAATATAAACTTATTTTATTTAAATATTATTTTTTATGTTATGTTTAAAGTCAGATTAAATTTGAGGAAAATGGTTGCGATAGCAATCTGCCTTGCAGGTTTTTCGGTCAGCAATGTATTAGCACAAGATAATACAAAAGACCAAGGTGTAATAATTAACGGAGTAAAATGGGCAACACGCAATGTGGACAAACCCGGTATTTTTGCCGTCAAGCCAGAATCGTCGGGTATGTTTTACCAATGGAATAGCAAAATTGGCTGGAGTGCTACTGACCCATTGAAAGATTCCAATGGGGAAACGTCGTGGAAACGTGCTGGTATCATAGGTCCATCATGGAATAAAGGATCGGATCCCAGTCCTTCTGGTTGGCGTATTCCTACTTTAGACGAAATTAAAACATTGCTTGATACTAACAAAGTCAGCAATGAATGGTTAACTGTAAATGGTGTAACCGGTAGTAGATTTACCGATAAAGTAACAGGTAAATCTATTTTTTTGCCAGCTGTAGGCTATCGAAGCATTTCCGACGGCGAATTAAGAAGAGTTGGCTTAACTGGCTTTTATTGGAGCAGTAATCCGTCAGATACGTGGAGCCAAAGCCATTGGTATGGGAGCCATTTTGTCTTCGGTGATGGTGGCGCAAGCACTAGTACCGAACATGTCGGTTACGCGCATAATGTCCGTTCAGTCGCAGAATAGCAGTTTAAAAACGAAACCTAATAATGCCGAACGCCTAACGAGCAGTTTCATGAAAGCGGGGGTGTAGATTCGTATGACACTTGGGGCAGAACATCATCTGTTGCTCTCGTCCCAGCCTTTCCTAACCCCCCGCCTTCATGAAGCTGCCACCACGTTATCTGCAAGCTGGCGACAGCGCGGTGGACAATAAAGTAGAAAATTGAAGGTTAAAAATATTAATCGTTAAATATGAATATAAAATAGTATAAAGCAAGTTATTAAGTTATGAAAAAGTTATTACCTTGCATATAATCTTAATTCAAAGTCTTTTAAAGATGTAGAACTTAATCTTAAAACAGATTCAACATTTTCATGTTTGGTTTTAGATTTTCCACTTTTAAATCCCTCTGATTTTGTGGAATTTGTTGTTTATGTGACTGGTTGGGTGAAGTGCAAACCTGAGGTTTCAGGTAGGATAACTGGAATTTCAAATATCTTCATTGAAGATAAAACTTTTGTGAAGCCCGAAACGGTAAAATCGTTGGGTGTATTTCATTATATATTAATTGTTATTGGAGTCATATTTTTATTTTTTATTTTTATTTTCTATCGAGATGTAAGGCAACATTCGAAAATGAGAAAGAAGTTAAGAAAAAATTCTGATTTTCTTGATGAAATGGAATCTCTTTCGGAGTTAAAAGAGTTCATAGATACAAATATGTATTTTATAACAGATGATAAAAAAGAAGAACTAAATAACATTTCTGATAATGATAGTTCGGAATTAAATGATAGAGTTCGCGCATTGAAAATTAAAATTAAAGAATTAATTCAAGATACAAACGCCTCTCAAGCTTTTGTTTATGCAGGTATACTTGTTGTTATAATAGCCACAATTGTAATATTTTTTAGATTGAAATTGTAATGAGCTGTATAATGGATATTTAACAATGTCTGCACCTAACAATTAAGTTTGGCGAAATGGTGCAGGAAAAATCGGAGGTAATTCTTTCGTAGGAAAGAATTTATCGCGGGAGAAAGGGGAATGGGATTGATTCTACACTACGTATTGGGAGTTGCAGTCGAGGCAGAGGATGTTGAGACCGGAGCGCGCCCGGAGGCTGTTACCGCAGGGGCATGTGTATTTGAGCCGGATGCCGGATTTTGATTTGGGGGTAGACGGGCGGGAGCCGTCGCCGGTATTTTCGCCATCGTCGCCATCCGGATCGTCGGGGCTGTTTTTTTCGGATGCTGACAGGCTGGCAACAGGAAGGTATTTTAACCGCAAAGATTCGAGTTCTTCCGGATCGAGGGAATTGTATACCTGTTCAAAAAGACCGCCGGAAACAATTAAATGACCGACGCTTTGACCGGTCATTTTGCCGTCAGGCGCGCCGTTGCCGGTTGGCAATAATCCAGTTTCAAGCATTTTTACAGCCCACTTTCTGTTGTGGTAAGCAAGGCGGGACGGCTTGCCGTACTCGTGCTGCCAGAGGTGGACCATCTCATGGACCAGGGTAGAATGCCATTGAATGGATGGACGCATCATGCGATCCGGGTTAAGTGAGATTTCATGTACATGTTTATCCGGCTCCGAAGCCTCCAGAGAATAGGAGAGCAGACCCGGGAAGGGCTAAACAGCGCCAGGGCGAGAGGACGCAAAGGGGGACGGCCGGGGAAGGATAAAAAGGAATTGGATTTGGCTTTGAAGATGTATGAGGATAAAAAGTATACGATTGCGAAGATTTCGAAGGCTACGGGGGTGGGGAAGACGACGCTGTATCGGTATGTTAAGGATAGAAAATAAAAAAAGTTTTACTTTTTTTAGGGAATTTTAAGAAATTTTATATCTTTGCGTTTTTGAATCGGGGAGAGGTAGGAATTTTCGTTTTATTTTGGGAT
>WRNX01000086.1 GCA_009776395.1 Lentimicrobiaceae bacterium | reverse complement strand
TCAAAGTCGTTGAAAAATCCGGCGTAAAAATCGTGATAATCGGTGTTGGACTTGTTTTTTATATCGAAAGTAAAAAAGATGGTGTTCTGTAATGCAGAATCGGGGCTGTTGAAAGCGTAAGCCATTCCCAGAATCTCCGCCCCAATTGCTTTTTGGGATCCGGATTCTGTGTGAAGCCCACCCATGTCGTTGGTAATAAAAAACACTGCTTGATCGCCCCTAATTCTTGGGTAATCGCCCAATTCCGGATTGTAAGAAGCATCTCCTGCCACATTCATAAAGGGCGCCAAGTTAGCGCTTTCTCCAAATTCGGTTCTGCCGTGCGCGGGCCAATTTTTTATTGTCCAAGGCATTTCATAACCCGAATCGGCAAAATGCGCTCTATGATAGTTTATTTCCTCTTTACTTACTTTAAATGTGTGATGATATTTTTGAATATAAGTATCTGAAAACTGTTTTATTTCCGAAACTAACATTTGATTCCCATTCATACCGTACCATGAGGTATCCGTTACTGTTTTATAATCTTCGCTGATGGGTCCCACCCAATAATCAGTGTTTTCCGCTCCTTGTTCTGTTCCCTGATTAAATTTATTGGCGGCAACCGCTAACTGATCTTCATTATCTTTCCCAGCCAACCAAAGTTTTGAAGTAAAAATGGTGCTCTTTCCGCTATTTTTGGGTACTTCAAAATAATTAATGTCAAAAGCAGGTTCTGCACTAACCCCAATAGTATTTTGTTGAAACGTTGCTATGGGATCAATATAAGATTTAATATTATTGATATCTAAATAATCAAATTCCATAGTATGGTCGTCAAAAGTTGTTATTTTTAATTCGTCAATAGCATACGCAAACGAATCTCCTGCGGGGTAAGGAAAAGCAGCAGTTATTAAAATTCTATTCCCTTCAATCGAACTGTGATGAGATTTGGAAGTAAACTCAAATTCATAGAGTTTCCATTCCGAACCCAATTCTACAATTTTAGTAAAAAAAAGACCTCCTCCATTATTAGAACTATTAGCCTCATCAATTTTTACAAACAGATCAAATTCTCCTGTTAATCGTTTTGCTGCAAAAGAGAGAATATATTTTTTCCCCCAATAGATGGGAAATGGAATAGTGGTTTCTATCCTAAAAGCAGCTTGATTCGTGGTACTGCTTTCAATTTTGCAAGAATATGTCCCCGAATAGGCAGGGGTATATTGCGAATATTGAGCATTCGGATTTGTTAATGGTTTTATTCCGTTTGGCGTACCGTCAGTCCAGTTTTCAAAATCGTTGTAATACGCGGTATAAGGCTGCGCAGAGCAATGAATAATGAAGAATGAACAATGAAGAAAAAATGTTGAAATGATGAATAGTTTTTTCATAATAAATATAATTTAATGATTAATGTTTAATGTTTAATGATTAGTGGAAAAGGCAGAAAGCAGAAGGCAGAAAGCAGAAAGGAGGAAATAATCCCCTTCAAATTTTGAAGGGGTGATTTTGCTTTGCAAAATCGGGGTAGTTTATATAGATGAATTTCCATTCCACTTGATTTTGCTTTGCAAAATCGGGGTAGTTTATATAGAAATTTGTAACAGAAAGTTCGAGATTCCTCACTGCGTTCGGAATGACCCGCTGACCGTTTACTGATGTGGCGGCGGCGCAAGGGCAGAACGAAAGCACAGCATTGACCGCCGCCGCATATTTAGCCACATGTTGTGTCGTCATTCCGAGCGAAGCGAGGAATCTCAAACCAGATGTAAGTACTGCCTGCCCTTGCACCGCCGCATATTTCAGCCATACGAATGACGTGGCATTCCGAGCGAAGCGAGGAATCTCAAGCCATCCGAATATCGTTGTAACTAACTGATTTTCAGAAAAAATGATGGGATCCAAAAAAAATCGCAGACAGGAATGGAAAATGGAAAATGGAGAATGGAGAATGGAGAATAGAGAATGGGGCATTTGTTGGTTTTTTTTTGCAGTGCAAAAATAGTTTTTTTTAGATAGATTGTTGTGATTTATTTTTCGGGTAAAATCTTTCTCGGCTTGGCTTCTCTAAGTTTTAATGATGAAATAGAACAGGAGTGTTTGGATCAGGTATTGCCATTATAAAACAAGTGAGCGACACCGTAATAATTAACGATGAACATTTGAAAGTGTATTAATTAGTGGTTAGTGATTAATTACTTGATTCCTCTGCAATGAAATCTTGATAGGCAGTTAGTACCTTTACTCGTGAAAGAAACCCGATGTAAGTTCTGTCTACTCCAATAATAGGCAAATTATAATTGCCTGTGCGCTTGAATTTTTCAAGCACTGTTTTTGTAGAATCGGTCTCATATACAAATTCTTCCGGTTCAATCATTAAATCTTCTACAAAAAGTGTGTCATATTTAGTTTGGTCGAAAATTGTTTCTCGATGAAAGTCCATGACCAATAATCCTGCAAATTTTTGATATTCGTTAATAACTACAAAAAGATTTCGTGTAGATTGAGCAATAATATGGGTGTAATCTCTTAAAGAACTATGAATTGGGATTGTGGCTACATCGTTATCAATTAAAGAACGCCAATTTACTTTTCTCATGGCATAAAAATCTTTGTTATGTGTTTTCAGATCCCCTTTTTCAGCTAATTGTTTACCATAGAGCGAATATTTTTCAATAGGAGAAACTATAAGGTAAGAAATTGAAGAGGTTATCATGAGAGGGATGAGCAATCCGTAGCCTGTGGAAAGTTCGGCAGTAAGAAAGATAGCAGTCAGAGGCGTAAGCATTACGCCGGACATAATGCCTGCCATGCCTGCTAAAATAAAATTGAGATAGGGTAGTTGTAAATCGAAAAAGAGGTTGAGGCAATGCGCCACAAAAAATCCACAAAAACCGCCAATAAAAAGCGATGGAGCAAATGTTCCCCCTACCCCACCCGAAGCGGTAGTAACAGCAGTAGCAATAACTTTCAATAAGATTACCGCTAAAATCAACCCCAAAAAGAGTAATGGAATTTGTGTAAATGGAAAAAGTGGCGAATTTTTAAAAAGTATTCCTGGCACGCTTGAAGCAATGATCTCATTAATAGAGATATATCCTTCTCCGTAAAACATCGGAAAAAAGAAAATAAAACCTCCAAGAATCAGCCCTCCAAGAATTCCTTTCCAATATTTTCGTTTTATTTTAGAAAACCAACGCTCTATGGTTCTTAATGTTTTTAAAAAATAGAGAGAAATTAATGCAGTGAAAATTCCAAGCAGTATATAATAGGGTACGTTTTTAATTTGAAAAACAGCGTTTTCTGCCACGAAAAACATCACATTATGTCCCATAAAAAGAATAGAAAGCACTATTCCCGTTGCGGCAGCTATCATGAGTGGAAGAACAGTAGCAGCGGTAAAATCTATCATTAATAGTTCTATAGCAAAGACTAATGCGGCAATAGGCGCACGAAAAACGGCGGCAAAAGCGGCAGTGCATCCGCACGCCAAAAGCAACACCGTATTTTTTGGACTCATTTTGAAATAGCGCGCCAAGTTTGACCCAATAGCGGAACCGGTGAGTACCATCGGCGCTTCCAAACCAACCGAACCCCCAAAACCCACCGTGATAGAACTTGCCACCATAGAAGAATACATGTTGTGCCGCTTCAGTTTGCCATTATCTTTACTGATTGCTCCTAAAACTTTACTGACACCGTGACTTAAATCATCTTTAACAAAACGAGTTACATAAATAATAGTAATAATAATTCCTAACATCGGAAAAGCCAAATAGAAGTAGTTGTTTTTCGCCTCAGGAAATGCGTTTGCCAATAATGATGCAGTGAAATGTAACAAGTTTTTGATAATGATAGCCGCAGTTGCGCCAAATACGCCCGTGAAAAAACTCAACAGTAGAATAGTATTGCTAATCCCCAATTTTTGCTTGCAATAACGCCGCAATTTGGAAAATAAAAACATGAAATAATGAGTAGTTTTGTGAATCATAAATGGAGCGCAAAAATCTATTTTTTTTGATGACTTATGTTCATGTATGGAAGAATTTGTTTAAAAAACAATTTTTAGATATCTGCTCAAATGAATACTGCTGTACTTACTATTATTCCTATATTTTTGCATCCGCTTTATTTAAAAAAAAGATGACTAAAAGACACCTCATTACCACAGCGTTACCATACGCAAACGGTCCTATTCACATTGGACATTTAGCAGGAGTTTACATTCCCGCTGACATTTATTGCCGCTATTTGCGTGCAAAAGGAGAAGAAGTATTGTTTATCGGCGGCTCGGACGAGCACGGCGTACCCATTACCATTAAAGCCCGAAACGAAAATACTACCCCACAAGCAATTGTGGACAGATATCACAAAATAATTCAGAAATCGTTTGAAGAATTGGGCATTAC
>WRNX01000085.1 GCA_009776395.1 Lentimicrobiaceae bacterium | reverse complement strand
AAAGGAATAAACTTTTTCCAAATCTGCGCGGACGACCAAGAAAATAAGGCTTGCCGTGTTGCAGTAATTTATAAATATACAAAGTTTTATCAACGTACAAATAATTATCTGNACGCAAATATTCAAAATCCTGTATGCCAATGGGTAGTTTTCGTATCGTATTCATAAGCAATNATTAATTANAATTTTCTAAACGCAAAATTACTAAAATTATTTGACTTTTTGAAAACATAGCATTATCCAAAATTACATCGCTCGAAAGTACCGTGAACACAGAGGGCAGATAACACAAACTTTGTTAAAATTCATGTATTTAAACAAACTTTCGTGTTTTCTTGTATGATGGTTAATATTTTGTATTATGTTTGCATTCGTGTAAAAGGCGTAAAATTTTACGCCCCTGATTTATTGTACGGGCGTTGCGCGCATTATTGTACGGGCGTTGCGCGCAACGCCCCTAATTGAAAACTATTAACCAATTAAATTATATTTTTATGAAAAAACTTTTTACTTTATTTTTCGTAGCGTTCCTTTTGTTACAAACAGGATACGCGCAACTTAATCCTTTAGATGAAAACTGGAACGCAGGCGCCCCCGCAGGATGGACTTATTCCAATTTTTCAAGACAAACAAGCGGAGGAGTTGATAATACTCCTTGTATTAGAGCGGGGCTTGTTGTATTAACAGGTACTTCGGGAAATGCAGTAACGCCTGATGTAATGATGGGAGACAACCCGATTATGACTTTCGAACTCAAAGCAACGACTAACACAGGTGGTACTACTGCAGCAGCGGCTAATACTTTCAACTATAGAGTTGAAGTGAGTACCAATAGCGGTAGCTCGTGGACTAACATCTGGGATGTGCCTCAAAATTCACACTCTCCTGTATCTGCAAATTTTGAAACTAAAACGGTGAACGTGAGTGCTTATGCTAACCAAACTTGTCGGTTTAGATTTGCTTTTAACAGGAATTCCGGCACTACATACGTGTTTATTGACGATGTTTGGATAGGCACAAAACCTGATTATCAAGATTTGACAGCAGTTTCGATTGAAGGAAGTAGTATGCCTGTGGCAAATGTTACTGAAAATTACACCGTTAAGGTAAAGAACTCAAGTTATACCAATACAGAGGCTGCCGATTATACGGTTAAACTGATGAAAGTTGCAGACCCCGTTGATATAGAGATATTAAGTTTGCCGGGAGTTTTGATTGAACCTTCTGCAACCAAAGATTTTGTGTTTGCATATACACCTACCACAGGTGGATCTGAAAAAATTTACGGCGAAATAGTGCTACTCAGCGATCCTGACTTTAATCCCGATGACAACAAAACCGGAATTATATCAGTTTATATTTCAAGCGAATTTACTGTGCCTATTTTCATTGGCGATCCTGAAAGCGAGAGCTATAGTAATCAAGCGCCATTCAATTTTGCATGGCGTAAAAATATGTCGCAATCACTCTATTTTACGCCTGAAATAGGAACAAACGGCGCAATTGCAGGAATTTCTTTTTTCATTTATATAACATCAACGCCAAACGAAGTTTTGAAAACCATGCCTGTAAGGATTTGGATGGGCGAAGTGGATGTGGAAAATTTAAACGAGTGGGTGCCTCATACATATTTTACGGAAGTATTTAACGGAATAGTAGATTTTTATACTGCGGAACAATTGACAAATTCGGAAGTTACTATTATTTTTGACGTCCCCTATCAGTATAATGGCGGAAATTTGGTAGTTTATGCGCAAAGATTTGACTCCCCGATGGCTTCGAGTTGTTTTATTCAACGTACTGCAACACCAGGAATCGTCCGCTCAAGATACAGTTATAAAGACGATGCCACAGGACCGGAACTTGATTGGGAAAACCCAACTGTAGGTGCTTCGCAAGGCGGTTTAGAATCATATCCAAATATTAAAATTATTTTTGACATGTCTGAAATGGGTACATTATCAGGAGTTGTAGAAAGCGACGTGGACGGAATTTTGAAAGGCGCTAAAGTACAGTTAGTTGGTTCGGAACTCTATACATTTACAGATGAAAATGGCGCTTATTCGCTCTATTTATCATCAGGCGCTCAAAATATTGAGTACAGTTACTTAGGACATAACACCGCTACTATTCCTGTTAGTATAACAGCGCAAAGTACTACAACGCAAAACGTTACGTTAACAAAATTCCCAACCGTTACGCTAAGCGGAACTGTTACCAATTACACTCAGGATCCGCTTGAAAATGTTGAAATAACGCTTGCAGGTTTTGATTATTACGGACCTGTATATACCGATGAAACAGGATTTTATTCTATCTCCGGCGTTTTTGTTAATGAATCGTATAAGATATACGCTCATAAATCGGCGTATCAAATATATAGCAATCAAGTTGAAGTGGAAACAGCAAATTTGACCTTTGATTTTCAACTATACGATTTTCCTTATAAACCTGAAAATATTGTAACAGACGATGTTATTGACGACCCGAATGTAGTAATTACCTACGAGCCGAGAAACACCGATTCTGATGTCCTCTATATTTTGGACGATGGCTCCGTTGAATCAGGTTACACACAAGACTATCCTGTCTATATACATGATAGAGGTAATAAGTTTACAGTTAATGAAACAGGCGAGATTTTTAGCGTTGATATTTATGGAGTGGCAAATCCAAACGCAGATGAAACACAAACAGTAAGAGTTGTTATTTACGATGTTAGCGACTTCCCAAAAAGGCTTGGAGCAAGTGCCCCTTTTATTATCCCCGCTGACGGATGGATTAATGTGCCGCTAAATAATATCCCCTATTCCAATGAATTTTACGCAACTGTGCAATGGGAAACTGAGGGAGTAGAAACTAATTTATTGGGATATGATACAAACGGTCCAAATGCAGAAGGTAATGGTTATCAAAGATGGCAACAAGGAGGTAGTGTTATTTGGTTCGATCCTTTTGATTTTGCCGCAATGATTAGAGTACATGCAAAATTAAAAGGCGGTAAATCGGTAACTTATGGTACAGGTAACGAAACCCGTGCGATAGAAAACTACAAAATTTACAGACTGCCCGTAGGCGAAGAAGCAAACGAAACGGCATGGACTACCCTTTCTGAAAATGTGTCTGGACTTACCTATACCGATAATACATTCTCAACCGTGTCAACAGGCGGCTATCGCTGGGCGGTAAAAGCAGAATATACAGGAGGAATTTTGTCGGAAGCAACAATTAGCGACCCGCCCATATACTCGGCAGATTTGAAAGCAAATGTTACCGTATCGGTTACAGACGAAAACAACAACCCCATTGAAAGTGCTTCGGTTACTATTACCAATCAAAACAATGACCCTGAGTTTGTATATAATGCTAAAACAAACAGCGAAGGTATTTGTATATTAAAACCTTATAAAGGAACTTACGATATTTTAGTTACCAAGTGGGGGTATCAAAATTATACAGATACTGATATTGAAATTGAAGAGGATATTACCCTTGATATTGAGTTAATTGATATTATTATGACGCCTTTTAACCTTTCTGTTGAAGTGGAGAGATGCGACGCCCTGTTTTCATGGAATACATTTTATTCAACCTCTTATATTTTGGATGACGGCTCAGCCGAAGACGCTTTTAGATTGACGACGACTGATCCGAGTCTTAATATTTGGTGTGGAAATGAGTTTCCTACCGAAGATAAGGGTTATATTACAAGTATTGACGTTGCAGGACACAGTTTCTATGGTTATGACGCAAATAAAGAAGTTATAATAGATATTTTCAACGCTGATAGAGAAATAATAGGTTCAACCGAACCATTTTATTTGCCGACAAATACTTGGATAAAGGTGCCGTTGAACAATGTACCCTATTCAGGAACATTCTACGCAATGATTAAGTGGCCCTACACAGTTGAGGGAGATATAACCAATGATATTCCAAATGATATGGACGGTCCAAACTCGCAATTAAACCTTGACTGGTTGATTATAGATGGAGAATGGAACTTATATCATGAAGTTTTTACATCGTATGGCGGTTCGAGAGTATTTATGATTAGAGCAAACGTAGATATAACGGGACAGAAAGGCAAGTCGGCTACATATAGTTATGATGGAGAGATTGCAGGTCAGGTCGGCAATGACATCCTTAATAACATAGAGGTTTCTCATATTTCGTTAGATGTTCCTTTTGATGCAGAGGCGTTATATTCAGAATTTAAAGACTCAAACTCAAGAATGTTAGAAGGATATACTATCTATTTGAACGATATTGACATTGTTTCTAACTATCCAAACAACGAGTTTCTATTTTCAGGACTTTCTAACGGTACATACACAGCAGGAGTTCAAGCTGTATTTTCTTCGGGCTCTTCCCCAATTTATTACAGCGACCCGTTTGAAATAACATGCGAACATACTGTTACTTTTATAGTTAAAGATGTAAATAACGTATTAATTAATGATGCAGTTATTGTGTTAGATGGTGAAACATTATCAGGATACACAACTCTAAAACCAAACGATACATATCCATACACCGTTTCAAAAGCCGGTTATGCTAATGCAACAGGAACCGTAACAATATTTGATGACGATGCAGAAGTGGAAGTAACGCTGATATCAA
>WRNX01000084.1 GCA_009776395.1 Lentimicrobiaceae bacterium | reverse complement strand
AAATGTATAACCCTCAGGCAATTGATCTGCCAATAAATTATTCAGTATGTTACAAAACAGTTCACACTCATTATGATTAATAAAATAAACGGGAAAACTATCGCCTGTACCATTAAGTGGAATGGCATCCATAAAATCTTCAGCAGAAAACCAATTATTTCCGTCAAGTGTTGTTACATCGAAAGTTATGGTAATAGGTTTGCCTCCTAACGCTATAACTGCAGCATTAATCTTTTTAAGATGCTCTTTATCTGCAATTTGATGTTTCAGCCATTGTTGTTTTATATTTGTTCCCATCACTGCTTGCCAAAGTTTTTGCGTAACCTGAAATTCACCTATAAAATAATCTGTTAAGGTTACTTTGTGGGCAGGTCTTTCGCCTTCGTAGCAATTTCCCTGCTCTGCGGTACAGCCCATTGTAAAAGTACCGCCTTCTACAAAAATCATGTTAAAGCTTGCTCCGTTCACAGTAAAAGAGAGGTTTTCCTGTCCGTGAGTGTTTTTGGGCAAAAAAATAATTATAATTAATAATGCAAAAAAGAAAGATTTTTTCATTTTGTAAAATTACATGGCAAAGAAAAATATTTTTTCATTATAGGGCAGTACACGCGCATTTTTTTTTCCCCGCGTTGCGCCTTTCGGCTTTATCCAGTTTACAAAAATCATAACATTTATCTGTGGATAGCGCCATGTTACTACTGTAGGACAAGAAAAAGGAACTGAGATATGTAATTTAAAATACAACAATTTTGTAAAAAAAACGATATTATAATAAATCTTTAAATATATGAATAAAAACTACCGACTCATTAATAGCAGCCTTGGCTGGTTGCTGGGCATTATTGCCTCTGCCGTGTATATCCTAACTGTTGAACCCACACTATCTTGGTGGGACTGTGGCGAGTATATCGCTACTACGCATAAAATGTTAGTAGGACACCCACCCGGCGCTCCCACTTTCCAAATTATCGGATGTGTTTTCAGTCTGCTTGCCGGAAACGACCCCGCCATGGTGGGATTTTGGATCAACGTAATGTCTGCCCTGTGTAGCGGTTTCGGTATTATGTTCCTGTTTTGGACCATTACCCTCTTAGGAAAAAAATTAGTAAAAAACTTGGGCGGCTTTACTCCATTGAGAACCGTAGCCGTTTTTGCCGCCGGATTAGTTGGCGCATTAGCATACACTTTCTCTGATACTTATTGGTTTTCAGCAGTGGAAGGCGAGGTTTACTCCATGTCCTCATTTTTTACCGCGTTAGTTTTTTGGTGCATCTTAAAATGGGATGAAGAGTATGATAATCCAAAACCTCAAACCAACCCACAACGTTGGCTGATACTTATTTTCTATTTAGTAGGACTATCCATCGGCGTTCACTTATTGAATTTGCTTACCATACCTGCCATTGGACTAATTATTTACTATAAATTATCGAAAAATGCCACCTACAAAGGAGCCATTCTTACCTTTGCTTTTATTGCATTCGCCATCTCAATTTTATACAATTTTGGTTGGATGTTAGCGATTTGGGCGTTTATTGTGGCGCCACTGATCTATATCTCTTTCAAAAACGGCGCTATCCGTTCTAAAGCCGAATGGGGAGTGATGGGCGCGCTTTTAGCATCGGTGGCTGTAGTGGGACTGATTCTTTGGGGAATTATTCCCGGAATTGTAAGTTGGGCAGGTAAAGTGGAAATATTCTGCAAAAATAGTCTCGGATTGCCTTTCAATACAGGAACTATCATCTATTTTCTTATCGTTTTCGGAGCCATTGGGTATGCCATACGGTATGGCTATAAAAAGAAAAAGCAACTGCTTAAACTTTGCGCCTATTCATTACTTTTCTTATTAATTGGATACTCAACTTTTTTAACCATTGTGATTCGCTCTAACGCAGATCCTACCATAGATGAAAATAGCCCCGAAGATGCGGTTTCTCTTTTATCCTATCTCAATCGAGATCAATACGGTTCTGCACCTCTCATTTACGGACATTCCTACAACTCTAACTTAAATCCGCGACAACGGTATAAAGATGGAAATCCCGTGTATGTGCGCGATGATAAAGCAGGAAAATATATTATTACAGATGACCGAAAAGAATCGGTACCCAATTACGACAGCCGCGACTGTATGTTCTTCCCAAGAATGTGGGATAGAGAAAAAAGACCCACTTATTTGCAGTGGATGAGAAATAATGTATATAATTCCGGTAGCGTTTCTGATAGAAGTAATCTTAAAAGTTTGGAAAATGGGAAACTGCCCACCATGGAGCAAAATAAAGCGTTTATGCATACTTTTCAGTTCAATTTTATGTATTGGCGCTATTTTATGTGGAATTTTGTGGGAAGACAAAACGAAATCCAAGGAAAAGGAGAATATTTTAATGGAAACTGGGTATCAGGTATTCCTTTCATTGACAACAAATTGGTGGGAAAACAGGATGAACTTCCCGTTACGATGCAATTTAAAGGACACAATGTTTACTATTTTCTTCCGCTCATTTTGGGAATTATAGGATTAATCTATTATTCTAAAAAAGATTTAAAAAATTCTTTTGTGGTCTTTATGTTGTTTTTAATGACCGGCTGGGCGATTGCATTTTATTTGAATAACGCCTCTTTTCAACCTCGCGAGCGGGATTACGCTTATGCGGCTTCTTTTTACGCATTCAGTATTTGGATAGGGTTTGGCGTCTTTGCGCTGATTGCTTTTTTAGAAAAATGGAAAAACAAAAAAGGACAAATCGGCGCTTCCCTTTTAATTACTTTGATATGTTTGGGATTAGTCCCCGGCATTATGGCAAAAGAGAACTGGGATGACCATGACCGTTCTAACCGCTACACCGCATTGGCATTTGCTAAAAACTACTTGGATTCGTGCGAACCTAATTCTATTTTCTTTACGATGGGCGATAATGAAACTTTCCCCTTGTGGTACGCCCAAGAGGTGGAAGGCTACCGCACCGATGTGCGCGTGTGTAACCTCAGCCTTTTACATGGGGGATGGTATATTGACCAAATGAAACGCAAAGCCTACAATTCTGATCCCCTCCCTATCTCTATGACTTGGGAACAGTACTGGGAAGGCACACGGGACGTGATTGCCATGAGTCCCGCAGGAAATCAATTTGTGAATATTAAAGATGTGATAGATTATATTAAAGATCCAAAATTTGACAGTTACAAGGCTATTTACTTACTTCCTGCAAATCAAGGATATGTTACACACGGCGCGAATATTCCGGCAAGTTTTTCAATACCGGTAGATAAAGAAAAAGTGTTGGCAAATGGTACCGTGCGCCCCGAAGATGCCGACCTCATTGTGGACAGAATTACTTGGAACAGAAATACAAAAGAGATTAATCAAATTTATAAAAGCAATTTGATTATGATGGATATTCTATCTAATTTTAACTGGGATATTCCTTTATATTTCTCTCTTACTTCCGGTCCCGAAGCCTATTTCGGATTGGAAGATTATTTTCAATTAGATGGTATGGCATACCGTTTAGTGCCGATCAAATCTAAAGGCGGAAGAAATGTTATGGGAGATGGAAGAGTGAATACCACTACTTTGCCCGATAAATTGCTCAATGTTTTTCCAAACCATGCAAGAGTTGATCTCATTAATAATCCGGGAAGAAAGCAAAAAGAGGTTTATCCTTACCTTTGGGGTGGATTGAACGACAAACGGGTATATCATCCCGAAGAAAACTCACGAATGTATTGGATGATAAAACAAATTTATTTATCTACAGCCCAACAGTTAGCCACAGAAGGAAATATGGAAAAAGCAGAGCAAATTCACGATAAACTTATCGAAATTTTTAATCCGGATTTAATACCTTATATAATAGTGGGTAATCATTCAAATAATATTTTTTCTCTGATGCAGATTGAATTATTAATGAAATTGGATTCTGAAACTGCTTCTGCAAAAGCATTAAAAATTATTGATAGAATATTAGATGAATTAAAAGTAACTTTCGATTGGTTTGAAAAATGTGATGCACGCACTATTGCCATTCAAGCGGGAAATATTGACGATTGTGTTGGATATTTGTCTCGCATTGATTATATGCTTTCTGATGAGCAGCGGTTGTTGTTTAAAGATAAATTTGAACAATTGCGACTCACCCAAACTTTAACCACGATGGCGTCTCAAATGGGAACAGAAATTGATTATTACTTTAAAAAAGGAGTTGAATCTCAAAATGATATGTTTGATAAATTAAGCAAATTAGGGCAACTTGGTGATATTGCCGACATCACTTTCGACCAAGCGTTAGCAGATAACCTGGCGCGTATATTGGAATCCAAAATTAACATGATTGGCGCCGTTGACCCTAACGCAGGAAGAGTGCTGCGAGAACACTTTTTCCCGATTGAAGCGGAGGATTTAGGGGTAAGTGATTAGTGGTAAGATAAATAGTTTCTCAGAAGAAGTGCCTATTCTCAATATTTTACGTTTGTGTAAAAAAATTTCACAGATATTATATTATTTCCATAGTATTATAATCTATTGAGTTATATCAAACTTTTTGCAATAGTTTCTATTTCCCGACTTCGACACAGGGACACCCTAAAAATTTTCCCAAAAATTTTTGTTGAACAGCGACTCAATGGTTCTATGCTTGTTGGTCAGTATCATTGTCTT
>WRNX01000083.1 GCA_009776395.1 Lentimicrobiaceae bacterium | reverse complement strand
AGTCAAAGGGCGAAATTGTAAATTCAGAATATCAAGCGCATTTTAATGTGGCAGAGCGTACTGCGAGATATGATTTAACTGATTTAGTTGAGAAAAATTTGTTGATAAAAATAGGCGATAAAAAATCTGCGAAATACATTTTTGCCGATAAATTGCCGATAAAACAGTGATTTTGCCGATAAAATTAAAAAAGAAAGAATAATGGGATTGAAAAAAACGGCATATAACAAGCGGTTTGGCGAAATTGGGGTGTAAAGTGATAACCCGAATTTCGGCGTGTCCGATAGCCGGCAGTGATAGTCCGAACTGTGTGCAGTTGAGCCCCAACTTCGCCAAGCCGCCGGGACGTTATCGGCAAGCGAAGGATGACAGTGCGGTCGGAGAGCGAAGCAAAAATTGAAATTTAAGTTAAAAAAAATAGTAGTAATTATGGATAATAAAAATTCAACGAATGTATTGATAATTTCATTAATAGTTTCAATCTTGTCGTTTTACTGTGCTTTATTGGGATTTTTAGATGAAAATTTATACGGTAGCGTTATTGCAACAGGGGTATTCAAAATTTCATTTCTGCCGGGAACAATTTCGCAAGACATTATCACAATCGTTTCTTCTGTTATAATGCTAATTCTTATAGCGTTATACAAGAAGAAAAAAAAGTTCAGAGTAATGATTGCCATAATTGGACTGTTGAGTTTTTATTTCTACGCTTACGGAACTTATGTGATTTCCACATTATATAATTCGGTTTATCTTGTTTATATGTTTATTTTTACGCTTTCCATATTTGGTATGATTATGGGTATAAGCGGTTTTACAAGCGATTGCATAAAAAGTTTATTTTTGCCCAAATGGATTAGGATTTTCAGCATTGTTTTTTTATCTCTGATTGTTTTTATTTTCACAGGCAAGTGGATTGCTGATATTATTCCATACACTCAAAACCACACAGTTCCTGACTTTTACACGATTTATATTTTAGACCTTTGTATCATCATGCCACTTTTTATGGTAATCATATATATGCTTGTCCGAAATATGAAATTTGCATATATATTGTTAGGTGTCGCATTGCTTAAAACCGCAACACTTATAATGTCGGTTGCCATCGGGAGTTTTATCGCGCCGAAATATGGACTTCGAGAAGAGGCAAGTATGACATTCATTTATTGTTCGGTTGCACTAATTAGTGTAGTACTGTTCGGTTTTTATTCTCTGAAAATTGAACAGCATATAAAATGAAGTTAACATTATAGATTTTAATAACATAATATTATGAATGAATTTAGAGCAAACAATCAAGAATTGTTAGATTTAGTTGAAATTTGGGAAACAAGATTCTCTGCACTTGGAGAGAGTGATGTTACGGTGCGTCGTAACAGACAAAACCGTACCATTAAGCAAATTGTGGGACATATGGTAGATTCGGCATCGAACAACACGCATCGAATTGTTCATTTGCAATATCAGTCAAGTCCGTTCGCTTTTCCCTGTTATTCAAGTTTTGGCAACAACGACCGTTGGATTGCTATTCAAGATTACCAAACAGAAAATTGGGCAAATTTAGTTCAACTTTGGAAATACATTAATCTTCATATTGTTCACGTTATCAATCACGTGAATAAGGATAAATTGAAGAACCAATGGACATCTGCAAACGGCGAAAACGTATCCTTAAAAGATATGATTATTGGCTATTTACCACATTTTAAACTGCATCTTGGAGAAATAGAAGAATTGTTAACATAAAAACCGCCAGCCGATAACGGGCGGTTTGGCGCAACGGCGGCAGTAGCTCTGAAGAAAAGGCAGTGCGAAATTGAACGTTTGTAGCCCGCATCAACGGTAGTGGAAGCCGCCGCTGCGCCAAGCTGCTCGGACGTTAGCTGCCATTTGCGGACAGTGCGCTCGTTGAAAAGAAATTGAATTAAAAAAACAAAATATGAACCGATTTTCAAAAAGAGAAGGCTATTCTGGAAAAGAAGCCGAAATTACTATCAGAGAAGATGCTCCAGAAGCATTTCGTAGTTACATTATTCAAACTTTATACGCTTTAAGATTTACGCCAAAACAAATAAGACATGTGATTTGTCAGGTTTTGAGAGTAGCCCCTGACAANGACAATTGGAGCGAATTTCCTAATATTGATATGGAAATAAGAGAACTTATTTTAAGTTGCGATTGGTATAAAGTATATGACATTNTAGAGGCATTATCTCAAAAATTTCATTCAAGTCAAACAGATTTTGACACTGAAATTAATGATTTTTTCCTTGAAAATGGTATTGGTTGGAAACTTGAAGGTGGCAAGGTTATTTTTAGAGGAGACACCCAATTTGAAAACAAGTTGAAGGAAGCAAAAGAAGTAGTAACCCAAAATGGATTTGACACGGCAAAACACGAAATTTCAGAAGCAATTAATGATTTGTCAAAAAAACCGCACCCTGACAAAACTGGTGCGATTCAACATTCTGTTGCCTGTTTAGAGTGTGTAGCAAGAGAAATCGTTGAGAATACAAAACAAACATTGGGAGAATTAATAAAACAAAATAGAGGAATTGTTCCTCCTCCGCTGGATATAGTAATTGAAAAAATATGGGGATTTTCGTCTGAACAAGGTAGGCATTTGCGAGAGGGTGGTGACCCCGATTTTGATGAAGTTGAATTATTGGTAGGTCTTTCTTTATCATTATCTGCATATTTGGCAAAGAAAAAAGGAAAAATAAACGGCAGCTAACAAGCGGTTTGGCGTAATTGGGGTTAAAGTGATAACCCAAATTTCGGCGCGTCCTTTAACTGTCAGTGACAACCCAAATAGCGTGCAGTTGATCCCCAACTTCGCCAAGCCGCCGGGACGTTAGCAGCAAGCGGGCGACAGCGCGGTGGAAAGTGGCTGAAAAACCAAGATGTTAGAAGCGTTAGACCTGACAAAGATATAAACAAGGCAAGACCTGTGAAGCCGTTAGAGCAGGAGCAAAATTTTATTCAGATGAAAGATTTAAGTGTGAATGAACTTGGAATGGTGGATATGACAAATTATCCATTAGCCGTAGAGTTATTGTCCATGGATAATAATGACTACGATGTGTACAGTTTTAAATCTTGCGGCGGTAGTTGTGGTGATAGTAATTGCAGTTAGTCGTCGATAATGAGGGTGTTTCAAATAAACGCTTATAGTTTTACACCCTCATTTTTTTATTGAAGAAAAAAAATAGAAAAATATGTCAGAAAAAAGTGAAGATTTATTGCGAAATGTTGCAAAGTCGCTAACAAATGAACGGTTTAAATTAATATTATTCCCAACGGAACAATGTAATTTCAGATGTTTATATTGTTATGAGAATTATCAGTTACCAAAAATGTCTAATGAAACAGTTGAAGGCATAAAATTGTTTTTGGACAAGAGAATACCAACATTAAAACTATTTGAATTAGAATGGTTTGGAGGAGAGCCGTTGTTGGAGAAAAAAATAGTGATTGAAATAACAAAACACGTTAAATTATTGTGCGAAAAACATGATGTCGTATTTCACTCAATAATGACAACTAACGGTTATCTATTAGATATTGAAACATTCAAGGAATTAAATAGAATAGGCATTAAATCCTATCAGATTACTTTTGATGGGGATAGAAAAAATCATAATCAATTTAGATTGTTAGCAAACTCTAAAATCGGAAGTTTTGATAAAATATGGAATAATTTACTTAAAATCAAAAATCATTCTGAAACAGATTTTGTTATGACCATACGCTGTCATTTAACTTCCATAAATAAAGCAAGTGTTCAATCTTTGTTGCGAAGAATAAAAGATGCCTTTTCTGAAGACAAAAGATTTTTCATACACCTTAAAGAAATTTCGGCACTTGGCGGACAAGATGATGATAAAATACAGCATATTAGTAGAGAAATGAAACATATTGTTGTAGAGGAATTAAAGAATGAATACAAAGAATTATCTTTTGTTGATATAGGCAAAGATTATGTTTGTTACGCTGCAAAACCAAATTGTTTTTTAATTCGAGCAGACGGAACAATTGGAAAGTGTACAGTTGCATTAGATAGTGAAATAAATAATGTTGGCAAACTTTTAGAAGACGGTACTATAAAAATTGAGAAAGAAAAATATCTTTCTTGGTTTCAGGGTTTTGAGAATTTAGACAAGGAAATATTAGACTGCCCCTATTATGCACTCAAAAGAAAAGGTGAATTTTGAAAGAATAAAAACGCCTGCTGCTAACGGGCGGTTTGGCGTAATGGCGGCAGTAGACCCGCAGACACGGCAGTGCAAATTTGAAAGTTTGTAGTTCAGTGGGAGCCGCCACTTCGCCAAGCCGCCGGGACGTTGTACGCAAGCGAGGTGACAGACTGTACAAGTGGACAATAAGGTAAAAATTGAAAATGGATGGACGCATCATGTGATCCGGATTAAGGGAGATTTCATGTACATGTTCCTCCGGATCTGACGCCTCCGGAGAATGGGAGAGCGGACGCGGGAAGGGCTGAACAGCGCCAGGGCGAGAGGGCGCAAAGGGGGGAGACCGGGGAAGGATAAAAAGGAACTGGATCTGGCTTTGAAGATGTATGAGGATAAAAAGTATACGATTGCGGAGATAACGAAGGCTACGGGGGTGGGGAAGACGACGCTGTATCGGTATGTTAAGGATAGGAAATAAAAAAGTTTTACTTTTTTTAGGAAATTTTAAGAAATTTTATATCTTTGCGTTTTTGAATCGGGGAGAGGTAGGAATTTTCGTTTTATTTTGGGATTTTATTTGGATAAAACGGGACTGAAGGTCAATAGGGGATGCGTGTTTTTTT
>WRNX01000082.1 GCA_009776395.1 Lentimicrobiaceae bacterium | reverse complement strand
TAACGATTCTCCTTCGGTGGAAACCAAATAGGGACGAATCATTTCTAACAATGCAGGAAGTTGTTTTTCAATTAATTGGGTGGCAGTATTTGCGTCATCTGTGCGCGCAGTTAGCCGCAACAAAACTTGCCCGGGCGATGGCAAATAAGCCAATGAAAGTTCTTTTGGGAGTGCGTTTTCCCATTTTTCAATCTTTTGCGCCAACATACTTTCGCCAATACCGGAAGTAAGAATATTTTTGTGAACAACCGTATGAGCACCTTTGTATTTTTCTTTCAATAAAGGGATTACCGATTCTGTTAAAATTGCCTGCATTTCAAAGGGTACGCCTTGCAGTGCGATTAAAGTTTTTCCGTTTTTCTCTACCCAAAGTCCTGGTGCTGTGCCGTTTTTGTTGGTAAGTGCTATGGCGCCCACCGGAATTTCTGCCTGTTTTTGGTTCACTTCGTCTATCTCTCCCCACCCTCTTTCTTTAAACATTCTAATTAATTCTTTCATTGTTTGCTTATCTTCTTCAAAACCAGTCTCAAAATATTGTGCGATTACATTTTTAGTCATATCATCTTTTGTAGGACCTAATCCTCCGGTAGTGATTATCCAGTCGGTTTCTTTAAAACTGTCTGTAATAGTTTGCAAAATAGTATCAGGATCATCCGCAATTACCGTTGTTTTTTTTACTTCAATACCTATATCTGTTAATTTTTCGGCAATAAAAGCGGCGTTCGTATTGATGGTTTTGCCGAAAAGAAGTTCGTTTCCGATGTTAATAAGGTGCATAATGTTTTTTTAGGTTTTGCAAACAGATTTTTTAAATTTCTTTATAATCATTTTTGTTAACTCACAGGGAAAATCGCTTTAGATGTTGCTCGTTGTTAACTTTTCATTTCCTACTCTTCCACAGGTTCAGTATGTATATTTACCATCGTTTTACTTCCAAATTCTTTTCTAAACCGAGTGGTAAGCGCTTCGGCAATATCGTGAGCGCATACTAAAGAGATGGTATTGTCTAATAGAATGTGGACATCAATCACATAGACTTCGCCAATTTTACGCGTGCGAAGTTTATGAAAATATTTTATTTCATTATCCATGGTAATTAACGATTCGATTTTTGATACAACTTCTTTGGGTAGCGAGGCTTCCATAAGTTCCTGGATGCTGGGTAATAACAATTGTATGGCTGTTTTCATTATGAAGAAACTTACTAGAACACAGGCTATGGGGTCTAATATTACCCATTTATCGCCTAGAAAAATAGCGCCAGCAATTCCTATTGCAACGGCAATGGAAGAAAAGGCATCGGAACGGTGGTGCCAGGCGTTGGCAATAACCGCGTGACTATTAATTTGTATCCCTACAATTTTTGTATATCGAAATAACCCTTCTTTACAAATAATTGAAATGAACGCCGCCCACAGCGCAATAAGATGTGGCCTTAGTAAAGTTTCACCTTGCACAACTGTCACAATTTTACTTGTTCCTTGATAAAAAATGCTTAAACCCACAACAAAAAGTATTAATGCAATTAAAAAAGTAGAAAAAGTTTCAAATTTTCCATGTCCATACGGATGATTATCATCTTTTTCAGCATCCGAAATTTTAAAAAACACAATCACTATTACGTCGGTAATTAAGTCGCTTAGAGAATGCACTCCATCTGCTATCATAGCGGAACTCTTTCCGAAAAAACCGGCGAGAATTTTTCCAATAGATAAAATCACATTGATCACCAGCCCTATCCAAGTAACTTGCTGCGCTTTTTGTGTTCTTGTTTTTTGCATAACATTTTAAATCACATTATGTAGATATGTTTTATTATGGCACTAAAATTTGTGAAAAATAAGTTGTACTTTGTAATAAATAATAATTATAAATTAGTGGACAAAAATATATAAAAGTTTGAGTATTCCAAGAAAAAGAGATAAAAAATTAAAAATTAAGAAGTTATAGAAGATAGAGAACTTCGAAATCGTTTGAAAATTTCTACTATTTTTGCCGCTGAGTATTCGGAAAAAATTTTGTTTGAAAATGCCATCTCGAAATAAAAAGTAGTTAGTTATGAATAATAGTGTAATTCAATGGAATAGTGGAAAATGTAAAACTTGCTATTCTTGTATCAGAGCCTGTAAAGTAAAGGCAATTCATGTGAAAAACAACAGCGTATTTCCCTATTTTGAGGAAGACCAATGTATCCACTGCGGGCATTGCATCGCATCGTGTGCGTATCATGCCATCTCTTATTTCGATTCAAAAGAGCAGGTTAAAGCAATGCTCAATTCCGGAAGTAAAGTGGCAGCCGTTTGCGCCCCATCCATTGCAGGCGAATTTGTGGATATTACCGACTACCGCAAATTTGTGAAAATGATTCGATATCTGGGTTTTTCTTATGTGAATGAAATGTCGTTTGGAGTAGATATTGTTGCCGCAAAATATCGCGAATTAACCACCCAGAATACAAGCGGAAAGTTTTATATCTCAAGCCACTGTCCATGTATTGTTGAATTGGTAGAGAAAACATTCCCCGACCTGATTCCAAACCTCTTACCTGTAGTTTCGCCCGCAGCAGCAATGGCGGTTATCTTACGAAAACTACACGGAAAAAATCTCAAAATTGTGCAAATTACGCCCTGTGTGGCAGCCAAAAACGGTATTGAAAGATACAATAAAGGGATGAATAAAATTGACGCAGTAATTACCTTTAAAGAATTGAGAGATCTTTTTGAAGAATTTAAAATTAAAGAAGCATTTACAGAGTCTTCGGAATTTGACACTCCTTTTGGATATAAAGGCGGTTTATACCCCGTTGCACAAGGATTTGTTGAAGCCACCAATTTGGATATCACGATTTTAAAAGGAAATACTCAAACGGTGGAGGGCAGTCACAATGCCATTGATGCTATCAATCAGTTTAAAGAATATCACGATACCATCCGCAGCAATATGAATATTTTCTATTGCGAAGGATGTATTTCAGGCCCAGGTATGTCGCAAACCGGAAATAAATATCTGAAACAAACTCTTACAAAAGATTATGTAAAAAAACGTTTGGTAAATTTTGAATTGGATTGCTGGCACGGTGAAATTATGCAGCATGTAAGGTACAAAGAGTTGGACGCTCTATTTACGGATAAAAAATACGCGATGACCGGCAGCGACGATGTGCAAGTATTGATAATGAAGCGTATTTTACAAAAAATTACTGAACCGAAAAAAGGGATAGAACTCAACTGTGGCGCGTGTGGCTATGATACTTGTCGTGGATTGGCATTGGCGGTGGCGCAAGGAATTGCCATTCCCGAAATGTGTGTTCCTAACTCGCAAATAGGATCCAGAGATGCAGTAATTAATATGCGTAGAAATACCGAAGACTTGGAAAAGGCGCAAGAAAAACTCAAAGATTTGGAAAAAGAAACCAATGTTTTATCCACCAGAGCCAATTCGCTAAAATCTGCATTTACTATTTTTATCAGAAATTTGAGTACAGGTATTGTGCTTACAAATCCCGAACTAAAAGTGGTAGACTCAAATCAAGGTTTTGTAGATATTTTGGGCGAAGATGCCATGGATGTACACGATGTAATTCCATTTTTAATTGGCGCAGATATTAAAACATTGATTCCGACAAGTTTGGTGGCACAACTCAATTACTTGATGCAGCATGATGAAGATAAATTTGTAAAAGATGTTGAAATTAACGACAAACTGATTAACTGTACCTTATTTCAACTTATTCCTAATCAGTTGTATGGAATTATTATGAGAAATTTACATTCCAAAGAGGAGCGCCCCGAAGAGATTATGAATCGGATAAACGATGTGATTGAAGAAAATTTGCGTCAAGTGCAACAAATCGGTTTTATTCTGGGCGAAGGTGCAGCGAAAACAGAAAAAATGTTGAATACGATAGTTGAAACGTATAAGTAAATTAAAAATTTTGCATCCCTAAAATTAGGGATATAACCATATTATTTTTATTTTCTTTTGCCGTTTCCAAAAGAGGAAAGATTCCAATTCCACCACCTATTAAGGCAATTTTTCCGGACACTTCTTTTACAGGAAACCCATTTCCCAAAGGTCCTAAAAGTTCAATATTATCTCCTTTTAATAATAACGACAGCAATTCTGTCCCTTTTCCTATTTTTTTATATAAAAAATGCAACCTGTCATTTTCAACATAAAACACACTTAACGGGCGCATGAGCGGCAACGAATCGTCCCATGATTTGAGCATATAAAATTGTCCGGATAGAATGGTTTCACTTTGTTTTGAAACTGTTAAATGAAAATATCGGTGGCTATTTCTTTTTGCGCAATGATTTTTGAAGTGTAGAATGGCATACAAATTTTATTTGAATGAGCACGTAAAGGTAAAAGATTTTTTGTTTCTTTGCAACGCTAAAAATTAAACCATGAAAAAACCAATCATCAAATTTTTTGACAAAATAATTTTCATCCTTTTAGGATTTTCCGGAATATTTTATGGTTGTCCTAAATACGGAATGCCTGAAGCAAATTATGAATTAAAAGGTACCGTAACCAATAAAGAAACATCGAGACCTGTAAAACATATTCAAATAACTTCGCAAATACCTCATTACAAAAGCGATACATTATATACCAATTCTAACGGACAATACAATCATCAATTTAGAGAGTTTTATCTTATAGAACCACTGCATTTAAAATTTGAAGATATTGACGGAGAAGAAAACGGAGGCGAATTTATATCCTACGAAATTGATGTAGATTTTTCTGATGCAGAACAGGTAAAAAAAGGAAAAGGTTCATGGGATCATGGCTCTTTCTTAAAAATACAAAATATTGAATTAGAGAAAAAACAA
>WRNX01000081.1 GCA_009776395.1 Lentimicrobiaceae bacterium | reverse complement strand
ACACCCTTTCTAAATATGGCACGGTAGCGCGTGGCGTTTGCCAAGTTAATGAAGATAGTGAACTGATTTCGATTACCGAAATGACGAAAATTCAAAAAGAAAATAATATTATTTTTAATAATGATGAAAAAATTAGGGCAATGCTTACCGGAGAAGAGCCGGTTTCTATGAATTTCTGGGGTTTTACGCCCTATTTCTTCACTTGTTTACATAATCTTTTTATTGACTTTTTAATTAAAAATAATCATAATCCAAAATCGGAGTTTCCTATTCCGGATGTAATAAATCATTTTATTAACAATAATTTAGCAAAGATTAAAATAATTTTTTGCGATGCGGAGTGGTTTGGAGTAACCTATCAGGCAGATAAGGAATGGGTCATAAAAAAATTAAGAGTTATTTATAACTTGTAATTTTTATACAATTCTTCAAAACTGCATCCGAAATCTCGTGAATGGGTTAGTGGATAAGGTAAGTGTTCCTTCGTGCAAACGCATAATTTGTCGCGAAATACTTAATCCTATTCCATTGCCATTCTCTTTGGTCGTGAAAAATGGTACAAAAATATTGTCTCGAATTTCATCTGAAATGAGGATGCCCGTATTACAAACATCTATAAATAAACCTCCTTTTTTATTTCGTCCAATCTCTATCCAAATTTTTGCTTCCTTATTTTCCTCAACTGCTTCTATCGCATTTTTCAGCAAGTTTACCAACACTTGTGAAATCTGCCCCTTATCTGCTGAAACAATGCAATTTGCAGTAGCTGTCTTTATCTCTATTTTTGAGGATAATAATTCGGTTTCTTTTATTACTAATGCTTCCAAGTCAATATCTTGCAATTTGGGCGCAGGAATACGGGTGATAGAACGATAATTTTCTACAAATTTAGTTAATCCGCCGGCAGTTTCATTAATAATTTCCAATCCTTTATGAATCGTTTCCGTGTTGGTATTGTTTAATAACGATTGACTTAGCGAAGTAACCGGCGCCAACGAGTTCATAATTTCGTGGGTAAGCACACTCGTCATGCGTTTCCAACTCTCTTCCCGTACTTTGTCAATATCGGCGGAAATGTTGGTAAGCGCTACTATTTTTAAACGTTTATTTTGTAGCATCACATGGGTAGCCGTTATGCTTAACGTTACTTCCGACACTTCATCGTAAAAACTTACTTTGCGAGTTTCCCCTTCCTGCAAGTTTATAAAATGTTCATCCAATCCTTTAATTATACTGGAAAGTTGTCTGATATGAGTAAGTTGAGATAATCCCAGCAAACGTAATGCGTGTTTATTACAGTTGAAAACGATGCCTTGTTCATTTAAGATAATAATTCCTGTAGTAACTTGATTTAAAATATGTTCAAAATATTTTTCACGTTCTCTGATCTCTTGTCGCGCTGCTAAAACCAAACTTTTTATTCTATTTAAAGAACGATTTAATAATTCATCGGTTTGAAGACGTATTGATGAGCCGGTAAAACGAAATGTATAGTCGTCATTTTCAATGGCATCAAACATAAATGCAATTTTACGCACAGAAGTTTTATATACACTAAAAATAACAATAACAGAAATTAATGAGATTAAAATGGAGATGATGGCTATTATTTTCCAACCTTGTAGCAACGAAAAGGTGCAACATATCACACTTCCTATAAGTATGAGAATGAAAATAAGCATCTTAACAAAATTTTTCGCGGGCATCTACAGTTTGTATTTATTCAGTTTATTATACAAAGTTTGTCGCGTAATTCCAAGTTTTTCTGCAACTTCTGTCATATTTCCATTACAAATCATCAAAGTTTTATGAATCAGTTCACGTTCCATTTCATCTATTGTGGTTGTTTTGTTATGAATCATATTTTTAGAACTTTCTGTTTTTGTTATAAGCAAATCATCAGCGGAAATATGTGATGTTTCAGACATAATTACTGCTTTTTCAATGGTATGTTGCAATTCACGGATATTTCCCTGCCAAGTGTGTGCATGTAGTTTTTTAAGCGCAGATATGGTAAATGTATCGCATTTTTTTCCATATTTTTTTGCATATTTTGATAGAAAAATATCTGCAAAGGCGTTCAAATCTTCGCCACGTTCGCGCAAGGGCGGCAAATGGAGGATGATCGTATTGATTCTGTAAAACAGGTCTTCGCGAAATGCGCCCGAAAGTGTCATTTTTTCCAAGTCGCAATTGGTAGCGGTAATTAAGCGAATATCAATATCTCGGGAAATGTTTTCACCCACTCTGACAATCTTTCGCGATTGCAGTGCGGTTAGCAGTTTTGCCTGTAGATGAAAGGGTAGATTTCCAATTTCATCTAAAAAAAGAGTTCCACCGTTGGCAACTTCAAACTTTCCTGCTCGTTCGGTTTTTGCATCTGTAAAAGCGCCTTTGGCATGACCAAAAAGTTCGCTCTCAAACAACGTTTCTGTAATGGACCCCATATCTACATTCACTAACAATTCATCTTTACGTGTAGAAAGTTTGTGAATTTCATGCGCCAGCATCTCTTTTCCTGTGCCGTTTTCTCCAACAATCAAAATATTGGCATCGGTAGGCGCCGCTTTTTCAACCATACGTCTTAATTGTTTCATGGGTAAACTTTCTCCCCAAAACATTTTAGGATATTCTTGGGTTAATTCTTTTAATATCTTAATTTTTTGATTGTTACGGGTTAATGTTACTGCATTTTGAAGTGTTATTACAAGTTTTTCATTATTCCATGGTTTTTCAATAAAATCGGTGGCACCCTCTTTAATGGCAGCTACAGCAAGTTCAATATCGGCATAAGCGGTAAAAAGTACTACCGATAAATTTGGGCGCTGTTTTTTAATTTCACGTAACCAATGCAGCCCTTCATTTCCTGTATTGATTCCAGCGTGAAAGTTCATATCTAACAAAACCACATCCAAATCAGGATGAGTTCGCAACATTTCAGGAATGCGCGTAGGAGTAGCAATAGAAACTATCCGCTCAAAATGGGTGGGCAAAAGCAGTTCTAATGTGGTGCGAATAGCCTTGTTATCATCAACAATAAGCAGGTTTCCTTTTTTGTGCATTGAGTAAAAAATAAGGTGCAAATATCTTATTTTTTTTATTTTTTAATTTAATACAGATGAATAAAAGAAATATATTTATAAAATACTTAATACCCTTTGACAAATCCTTTTTCTTTTCGTGAACTTGAGGCTATACTAACAGTACGGAATTTCATGTGCACAAGTGCAAGATTTTACAACAGCACTACAGAAAGATTGTGTTGATATATGCTTACACAATAAAACTATATCTTTGCCGCCGATATTTATTTTATTTTATAAATATGCTTCTTAAATATGAAAAAAAAGAACATCATCTTTATTTTAGGAATTATTATTTGCGGAATAGGAATTTACGCAATTGCTAATATTGTTGGGGAAGAAAATTTTCTGCCCCAACCTAACAATTCTCAACCTCTTTATGACAATGTTTTAGCACCTCCTCCCCTACCCGACCGAATTGATTTTTGCGGCGAAAAAACACCGATGAATCTTTACTGGGTAAAAGAAAACTTAGATAAAGAACTCATTATCAATTGTTATAATCACTCGCGTACGTTACTCACGCTAAAACGTTCTACCCGTTTCTTTCCAGTCATAGAAAAAATATTAAAAGAAGAAAATCTTCCTGAAGACCTTAAATATCTGTGCGTTGCAGAAAGTAACTTGGAAAACGTTGTTTCACCGGCAAAAGCGGCAGGTTTTTGGCAATTTATGGAAACTACCGGAAAAAACTACGGTTTGGAAATTACCGACCAAGTAGATGAACGGTATCATTTGGAAAAAGCAACACGCGCCGCTTGCAAGCATTTACAAAAACTGAAAGACCTGTTTGGTAGTTGGACATTGGCTGCCGCCGCCTACAATATGGGTGAAAATGGACTCGAAAAAAGAATGAACGAACAACAAGTTGATAATTATTGGAATTTGTATTTGAATGAAGAAACAGCAAGATATCTCTATCGTTGCATCGCCTATAAATTAATTTTTGAAAACCAGGAATTGTACAATATCCGTATTCCTGCTTCCGAATTTTATAAACCCATTGAATACAAAGAAGTTGTTATTGAAAAAAGTATTGAAGATTTAAGGACTTACTGCACGGAAAACAATATTTTGTATCGTCAATTTAAAGAATTAAACCCATGGACAAGAAGCACTAAACTAACGGTGGCTGTAAATAAAAGTTATACTATTAAAATCCCGTCAAATAATTAAAAAAAACTTCCATTTTTGCAGCGCAAAAAAAACACCTCATGTCTCTATCCTCCACCTCCATTAAAAAACCTGTTTTTACCATAGTAATGAATCTGGCGTTCATTATTGTAGGCGTTATCGGCTTCGTGTATCTCGGCGTGCGCGACTACCCCAGCGTTGACCCGCCCATTATTACGGTAAATACAGCATACGTGGGCGCCAATGCCGACGTAATTGAAACGCAAATCACAGAACCCTTAGAATCTGCCATAAACGGCATCTCCGGTATCCGTTCCATGTCGAGCAGTAGCCGAGACGGACGCAGTTGGATCACCATTGAGTTTGAATTGGAAATTCCGATGGAAACGGCTGCCAACGACGTGCGCGACAAAGTATCCGGCGCCATGCGGTTGCTTCCAAAAGAGATTGACCCTCCGGTAGTTGCAAAAGCCGATGCGGACGCACAACCCATTTTTGGATTGAGTTTAAGCAGTAATACATTTTCTATTATTGAAGTGAGCGCTTACGCAGACGCTTATGTGAAAGAACGTTTGCAAACCATACCCGGTGTGAGTTCTGTTGAAATTTGGGGAGAAAAAAAATTAGCCATCCGACTTAAAATGGATCCCATGCTGTTGGCAGCCTACCAACTCACTCCCTC
>WRNX01000080.1 GCA_009776395.1 Lentimicrobiaceae bacterium | reverse complement strand
CTTCGTCTTGTTTTGCAGAAAAATATATTTTTGCCGCGGGTAAGTCTCCTACGATCTGCTCCCTTTCAACTCCCCCAGGACAGGAATGTAGCAAGGGTACACTGGTTGTAGCGATGCGATAGAAGTAGCTTACCCTTTTTTATTTAAAGTGTTATGTTTCTCAAAATTTACCCCCAAAACCCAAACCCAAAAGCCATTCAACAAGTGGCAACCTGTTTGCGTGATGGCGGTATTGTAATATTCCCCACCGACACAATTTACGGACTCGGATGCGATATCTACAAACCTAAAGCGGTTGAAAAAATTATCTCTATTACGGGAGATGAAAAGAAAAAAACATCACTCTCTTTTATTTGCCACGACCTCAGCCACCTGTCTGATTTTACTCCCCCCATTGAAAACCACATCTTTAAAGCAATGAAACGCGCACTGCCGGGTCCTTATACTTTTATCTTAAATGCAAACAATCATGTACCTAAAATGATTCACGGCGCAAGAAAAACAGTAGGTATTCGTATTCCTGACAATGATATTATTCGCGCTATTGTGCAAGAATTGGGGCATCCCGTATTTTCCACTTCCGTAAAAGATGACGACGAAATTGTGGAATATACCACCGACCCCGAACTGATTTACGAAAGATACGGTGATTTGGTGGACATTGTTATTGATGGCGGCTACGGCGACAATAACCCTTCTACCATTGTAGATTGCACCTCCGGAAATATTGAAGTAATTAGGGAAGGAAAAGGAGATTGTAGTGTTTTTGAATGAAGGGTTGACCTAAATTTTGAAAAAATATTAAAGGAAAACTCTTTCCTGAGTTTACCACTTCTATTTATCATTTTTTTATAACATTTACTATATCAATATTTTAAAGAAATTACAACACTAAAATAAGTGTTGCAATAAAAAAACTGCTATTTTGGCAGCATGTATGTACGCAAAAAACCAAATAGTATTACAACTGCATACAGTAATTACACCCTAGCAGGTCTCTATCAGAAAAAAACAGTCTCGGCTGCGGATTACGCTTCGCGAACCGAAACTTACACCTACGACGCTACCCCAACGGTTTATAACACAAATCACCAATCCGTTAAATCATTCAACTAACTTATGGATCAACCCTGTTAGATCGTTGGTCTCCAACAACCAAACAAATAGCAACCAACAAAGGCTACATACTTGCGTAATGAATAATGAACAATGAATAATTTATAATTAAAAGTCTCATTACTCTCTACTATCTATTATCTAATATCTAATATCTTAAAAAAAAGAAAATTACAACAAACGAGTATTACACGGTAATTACCTCAGACGAAAACAAAACATTTGCCGACCTTAGGACATTTTCGCGCCATTTTTCTTACAAATTGTACGTGCAATTACATTTTTTAATATTTTTGCAGCGAAGGTTTTTTTAATGAGTAATTATTATTGCTATACGTAATGTAATCAAAATTCAATGGCAAATATCTTATTAACAGAAAAATGTGTCCGTGCTTGCCCCTATTGCTTTGCAAAGGAGTATCTGAAAGAGAGCAAAGAGAATATGCTGTCGTGGGAAAACTTGATATATATAACCGATCTGTTTGAAGCCGCCAATGAAAAACATCTATCCTTATTGGGCGGCGAACCTGCTTTACATCCTCAATTTATTGATTATGTGCTATATCTGAACCAACGAAATTTTCATGTGAATCTATTCACAAGCGGCATTATGCCCAATAAACAATTAGAATTTGCAAAAGAATATTTACTGAAAATTCCTGTTGAAAACCTGTCATTTGTTTGCAATTACAACCATCCCGATAGTTCAACTGCAAACGAAACAAAACAGATAAACAGATTCTTAACTACTTTTTCAAAATATACTTCCTTGAGTTTCAATTTATATAGAAAAGATTTCGATTTTACTTTTTTGGTTGAGGCGATTTTGAAGTATGATTTGAAAAAGCATATCCGTTTGGGATTGGCGCACCCTATTCAGGGACAAAAAAATATATGTTTGACTTTAGATGAGATACGTGAAATAGCAGAGAAAATAAGACGCCAAATTACATTATTAGAAGAAAACCGGATTAGCCTTGGTTTCGATTGCGGTATGCCGTTGTGTATTTTCTCTGACGAAGATATTGGGCGTTTGTTCAAATTGAACAGAGGCAGAGTTACATTTTTTTGTACTCCGGCTATTGATATTGGTCCCGATATGCAGGTATGGGCGTGTTTTCCATTGGCAAACTATGAAAAAAAATCGTTGTATGATTTTGATAATGTGGAGGAAATTAAGAAATATTTTTTTGAGCAGAACAACAAAATAAGGAAAGAGAAAAAAGGAATTTTTGAGGAATGTAAAACGTGCGCCTGTTTTGAAGAAAAACTTTGCAGTGGCGGATGTCTGGCGCATTTGGTTAATGATTAATGATTAGTGATTAGTGAATATGGAACATATATATATAATTCAGGATGTTAGTTTAATTGCGCAACTGCAAAATAAAACTGTTGTGGTGGAAACTGATGATTTGAATAAGATTGAAGATATACAAAATGCAGTGCAAGAGCATAATCAGTTGTTTTGTATTAAATTGAATGTAAATCAAGATATTACTTCCATTGTATTTAAAGATGAATGGAAGAATATACCGTTGGTTGTTTATCCCACAGGTTTGGGGTTAGTTAGAGATTTCATTAAATTGTTGCCCTTGCTTAAAAAGTTGAATGTTAAGTTTTTTTTGGATGGCGCGAGTGCGCAAAATTATGAAGCAGTACAAATTTTGTCTTCGCTGGGAATCTATTCCGGAATTGTGATTAACGAAAATGCAAATTGGGAAAAACTGACAGATATGATCTATTACGCATTATGTAACAGAGTGCAACATGCGCCCGTTGAGCCTTTTCAATATGTGTATGATACGTATAAACGACAAACGTTGGTGGATTATGGAACGGTGTTTTTTGAAAATCCGGAACGGTTTGAATATTTAGCAGAAGGCAGAAGGCAGAAAGCAATACCGATAACCTTATTTTCCAAAGCCCCCTTAGTAGCAGATTGGAATAAACCCTGGCAACGTTTTTTTTATGAAGGTACGGAATGTGCGGCGTGTGAAGGATGGCGAATTTGTTTGGGAAAATATGCAGCAATGAAAGATAAAAACGGTTGTAGAGATTTTACGGTAGAATTGTTAGATGTGGTTGAAAATAGGAAATTTAAGCAATAGAAAACCATGATTAATATTATTTTTAAAGCGGTAGAAAAGTGCAACTCAAACTGCGTGTATTGCGAAGTAATTGCAAAACATGAGAATGAGATTATGAAATATGAATTATTGCAAGAGGTGTTACAAAAAGTAAATGATTATCTTCTAAAAAATCAAAACGAAGAGATTAATTTAACATGGCATGGCGGAGAAGTTTGTCTGCTTGGCGCGGATTATTTTTATAAAACTATTGAACTGTTAGAAAAATATTGTAAAACAACAAAAAACAGAATTAAACATTCAGTACAATCCAATCTTACCTTAATAAATCAAGAAATAATTGATGCATTTAAAATACTGGGAATAAAAAATATAGGTAGCAGTTATGAGTTTATTCCACATATTAGAGGGTTTGGAAAACAGAGAGATGCTATTGCATACAACAGAAAATTTTTTGAGGGAGTTAGTCTTTTAGAAAAAAACGGTTTACGTTGGGGAGTTATTTATGTGGTGCATAAACAATCGTTAGAAAAACCGTTGGAAGTTTTTCATATCCTTACCAATTTGAATGTAAGCAGCGGGCCAAAATTTAACAAAATATATATTTATGGCGAGGATAAGTATAATCTTGCCATTACAGGTAAAGAATATGCTGATTTTTTGGGCGCTATATTTCCTTTTTGGTGGAAAAACAGAGAACGGTTTCCAAAAATTGCGCCATTTTCAAATTTCTATGACAGTTACACTTATAAAGTTACCCAGATGGATTGTGAGTTAACAGGATTATGCTCGCACAGATGGATGTATATTGGACCCACAGGCAATGTTTCTCAGTGTGGACGCGGAGGCGATTTTGAAATACTGAACTATGGGAAAATTCAATATCAAACGTTTGAAGATATTTTAACTCATCCTTTGCGAAAAGAACTAAAAAACAGAACCGCCATTTTAAGAAATACAACCTGTAAAGATTGCCGATTTTGGATGGTTTGCCATGGAGGATGCCCCATAGACGCAATGCTTACCAATGGCAAAATAACCACCAAAGCGCCTCACTGCGATTGGGTGAAACCGTTTTTAACGGAGTATTTTGAACCCATAACGGGATTAGTGACTAATGATTAATGATTAATTTAATTAAACCTATAAACCAATAAACCAATTATGAACGAAATCACAAATTTACCTCAAGAAAACAAAAAGCGCGCCGCTTTTAAACGGTTTTCACAAATGAGCGCTGCCGGTGTGGCAGTCATCTCCCTGTCGGCATTTGCTAATGCTACCGCCACGCAACTTCCTGCTTATGTTGAACCCTGCTCCGTGAAAGAACAGAGTTTGCCATTACAAACGCCAACAAAACAGTTATTTACGAATAATAGTAAACTGTTCGGCTATTCAGAAACTCCAGAACCGGAGCCACCATACGGAGATTTCTATTCCGATTCTTCTCCTTATATCAATTCGTATTCAAATCACACTGATTATTCCAATAATTATTCCAATACTTGCGATTAAATCTTTAAATCTTTAAATTGATAGTTATGAATAAAAAATTTATCCTTTTATTTTTGTTATTTTTCCCTCTATTTTGTATGGCACAAGGAGGATTAAAAGTTGAGTATGAATACGATGCAGCAGGAAACCGCACCCTGCGCAAAGTGATTACATTACAGAACGCTCCGCCCGCACCGCCGGAAGATTCGTTGGAAGTTACGAGTTACGAGTTACAGGTTGTCAGTGATGAGTA
>WRNX01000079.1 GCA_009776395.1 Lentimicrobiaceae bacterium | reverse complement strand
CCAATTTTTTTGGCAAGTGCCACATATTGTTTAGGACCCATATTTTCAGAAAAAACTGCGAAAATCTTTTCGGTTTCCAAGTTACAGATAGTTGCTAATTCGGGAACTGCACCGTATAACTCTCCGGGTGAGAACGCTGGAATCACGGCACCTGTTCTGTAGTCCAAGCGCGAAGCAATAGTACCGCCTGTACCGAGAAGCTTTACTTGAGGCAGTCCAGGTGTAACGGGAAACTCTTTTTCGGGAATTTTATAGTTGGCTTTTTTATATCCGGTTTCTTTCATCTTTGTAATAGTATCAGTATCAATACCAATATTGTAACCTGTGATCACTTTCATCACGATATGTTTATCGTCATCAAATACGGCTCTTGGTAAAATAGTGCCTGAAAAGTCGCCGCGTGTCGTTTCTACTTCAGCAGTGCCCCAAACACGCACATTGTACTTCATTAACAACTCTAACGCCTCACCTTTATAGCCTTGAAAAATATCTTCGTTCATTTTTAAAAAATTTGGGCGCGAAAATATAGATTTATTAAGATATATAGTTTATTGGATAAAAAAATCAAACCTTATTTTTCCATAAGATATGCTTTAATAAAATTATCCAATTCTCCGTCCATTACGGCATTTACATTAGATGTTTCAAAGCGAGTACGCAAATCTTTTACCATTTTATAAGGGTGCATCACGTAACTTCTGATCTGCGATCCCCATTCAATCCGTTTTTTAGTACTTTCAATTTCGGATTGTTTTTCTCTTTTTTTCTCTATTTCCCGTTGGTATAATTGTGATTTTAACAATTGCATTGCCTTTTCTCTATTTTGAAGTTGAGAACGAGTTTCCTGACATTCTACAATAATTCCGGATGGATGATGATACAGTCGTACTGCGGTTTCCACTTTATTCACATTTTGTCCTCCCGGTCCGCTTGATCGGTAGGTATCCCATGAAATATCCGCAGGATTGATTTCAACTGTAATATCATCGTTTATCATAGGATAGGCATACACAGAAGCAAAAGAGGTATGGCGTTTATTTGCAGCGTCAAAAGGTGAGAGGCGCACTAAACGATGTACTCCGTTCTCACTTTTTAGATAGCCATATCCGTATGCTCCGTCCAATTCAATAGTTGCAGATTTTATTCCTGCAACGTCTCCCTCTTGTCTGTCTAATATTCTTACCGCGTAATTGTTTCTTTCTCCCCATCTTAAATACATTCTGAGCAACATTTCCGCCCAATCGCAACTTTCTGTACCTCCGGCTCCGGAATTAATAGTGAGAATTACGCTCATCGGGTCTTCCTCTTCGCGCATCATATTCCTAAATTCCAATTTTTCAACCGCTTGCATCGCAATTTTATACTGTTCGTCTAGCTCTTCTTCGGTGGCTTCTTCCGAAAGAAAAAAATCGTATAACACAGTCAAATCATCTACCAAAGTGGCGGTTTCATTATATTCTTGCACCCAGGATTTGATTAAACTAATCTCTTTTAGCAATCTCTCTGCCGATTTTGGATCATCCCAAAAATCGTTTTCATGAGTAATTTTTTCTTTTGCATTGATTTCATCTAACTTGGCATCAATGTCAAAGACACCTCCTCAACTCGTTGATGCGAGTTTGAATCTCTTTTACTTGATCGGTTTGAGTCATAAATATTTAATTTAAATTGTTTTACTTTTTTATGGATTGCAATTTGGAGTTTCTAACAAGAGTAAATCGGGTCTTCGCAACTCGGTTCTTTCTAATTGTTTTTCAAATCTCCAATTCGAGATATTTTTTTCGTGTCCGGAAAGAAGAATATCGGGTACTTTATTTCCTTGATAGTCAGAAGGACGAGTATAAACAGGAGGGGAAAGCAACCCGTTTTGAAAAGAATCGGTAAGTGCGGAGGATTCGTCATTAAGTACGCCCGGAATAATTCTTGCAATAGCATCTACCACTGCCATAGCGGCAATTTCGCCTCCGGATAATACAAAATCACCCATACTGATCTCTTCTGTAATAAACATTTCTCTAATCCGTTCATCCACCCCTTTGTAATGTCCACACAAAATCATAATATTTTTATACAAAGACAATTGATTGGCTTTCGATTGGGTAAAAGTTTTTCCATCGGGCGCCATAAAAATTATTGTATCATATTTTCGTTCTTTTTTAAGGTGTTCTATAACTCGCGCAACTGGTTCTATCATCATTACCATACCTGCACCTCCGCCAAAGGGATAATCATCCACACGTTTGTGTTTATCTAACGAATAATCACGAATATTATGAGTAAACAACTCAATGAGATTTCTATCTACCGCTTTCTTAATGATGGATTCTGAAAAAACTCCCTCAAACATTTGCGGAAATAAAGTCAATATATCAATTCGTAATTTCATTTTATAAAATTCATAGTTCATTTCTCATTTCTTTTCAATAATAAGCAGTCCGTCTCGCAGCGGCAAAAGTACATTTTCTACGCGAGGATCGTTTTGTACATAATTATTAAATTCCAATATAAATTTTGTGTCAATATCCTTTTCGACCACCTCTTCTACCACTTTCCCATTCCATAAAACATTATCAATCAAAATAAATCCACCTGTTTTTACAAGAGGTAAAACCATTTCGTAATATTGCAAATACTCTTTTTTTTCACCGTCAATAAACACTAAATCCCAGGTTTTATTCAATAATGGAATTATTTCCAAAGCATTTCCGATATGTAGAAACAATTTTTCTTTGTGTGGTGACTGATTGAAATATTTTGTAACAATATTTTCCAATTCTTCATTAATTTCAATGGTATGCAATTCGCCGCTTAGTTGCAATCCTTCTACCAAACATAACGCAGAATATCCTGTATAAGTTCCTATTTCTAAAATATGTAAAGGTTTCATCATCTTTGAAATCATGGATAAAAACTGTCCTTGCAGATGCCCTGAAAGCATTCTTGGATTTATAATTTTTATATTCGTTTCGCGGTTCAAACAATAAAGCGTTTCACTCTCCTTAGAGGTGTGAGATTCACAGTATTGTTCTATTTGTTCGGAAATTACTGGTTGCATTTTTGATTTGAGATAACTTTTTTCTATTTTTGCCCCGCAAAATAAACGTTTTTTATGAATTTTTTCATCAAACAGTTATTATTACTTTCTATTACGCTTTATTATTGCATTGCAATATCTGCGCAAATTATTACAGGCGCGGAACAGCCGGAACGTTACCTGCCTTTACTGCAAGAAAAAAAAGTGGCAGTTTGTTTCAATCCCACTTCGGTAATTAATAATATTCATTTAGTAGATTTTTTATTGGATGAAAGAATTGATATTCAAAAAATATTTGCCCCTGAACACGGTTTTAGAGGCGAGGCAGAAGCAGGCGCTACCATCCAATCTTCGTTAGATACCAAAACAGGCGTTTCCATTGTGTCTTTGTATGGAAAAAATAAAAAACCAACCCCAGAACAACTCGTAGATGTGGATATTTTAGTATTTGACATTCAAGATGTGGGTTGTAGATTTTTTACCTATATCTCTACTTTACACTATGTGATGGAAGCCGCAGCGGAAGCAAAAATTCCCCTGTTAATTCTCGACCGCCCCAACCCGAACGGTTATTTTGTAGATGGTCCCGTGTTGGAAAAAAAGTATCAATCGTTTGTTGGAATGCACCCCGTACCCGTAGTGTATGGGATGACTATCGGCGAGTACGCCCAAATGATAAACGGCGAAAATTGGTTGGAAAATGAACTTGTGTGCGATTTACAAGTTATTGAATGTAAAAACTATACGCACAAAGAAAGATACAGTTTGCCCATCCAGCCATCGCCCAATTTGGGTTCGGACGAAGCCATTTATTTATATCCTTCTCTCTGTCTTTTTGAAGGTACGGATATCAGCGTGGGGCGCGGCACAAATATTCCGTTTCAAGTATATGGTTCTCCCAATTTAACTGTTGGAGACTTTTACTTCACGCCACAATCTATTAAAGGAGTTGCGGAAAATCCTCCACAAAAAGATAAAAAATGTAGAGGTTTCAATTTGACTGAAGAAATCCAAAGAAACCTCAATAGCAATAATTCTTTCAATATTTCGTATCTGATTCATGCTTATAAAAATTTTTCTAAAGAGATGATTTTTTTTACTAATCCTGATTTTTTCGACAAATTGGCAGGAAACTCTACGCTACGTTGGCAGATTTTTAACGGAAAAACCGAAGAAGAGATTCGTGCTTCTTGGCAGCCTGAGTTAGAAAAATTCAAAAATATAAGAAACAAATACTTAATTTACCCCGAATAATTTATGTTGGAAACTATTACACAATGGGATACGATTGTTACACTGTTTTTAAACGGACTGCACGCGCCTTGGTTAGATATAGTGATGTATTGGATTTCAAATCGTTTTGTGTGGATTCCGCTCTATCTTTTGGTAATATTTTTCGTAGTAAAAAAGTGGAAGAAAAAATCTATCATCCTCATACTTTTACTTGTTTTATCGGTTTTTATTTCAGACCAAAGTTGTAATTTGCTCAAAAAAAGTACGCAACGCCTGCGCCCAAGTCATAATATGGAGTTAGCAGAAAAGATTCATCTTGTAAAAAATTCTGATGGAGAGTTGTATCGTGGCGGGCAGTTCGGTTTTCCCTCTGCGCACGCCGCCAATGCGATGGTATTTGCGCTTTTTGTTTTCTTTTTTGTTGGAAACCGAAAAATGTGGGTGTTGTTTGCCATTTTCTTTTGGGCAGCCTTATTAGGATACAGCCGCATCTATCTCGGCGTGCATTACTGGTTGGATGTAGAGTGCGGCTACTTGATAGGCACGGCGAGTTTTGTAGTTGTTTTTGGTGGATATTGGTTTGATTCTCATACAAACCATTCCTTTTTCTGTAAATACAAAAAAAATGCTTAATTAATAAAAAAAAATAATGCCTCTTTCAATGCTTTATCAATACAAGCATAGTTCAATATCTCATTTCCGATATAA
>WRNX01000078.1 GCA_009776395.1 Lentimicrobiaceae bacterium | reverse complement strand
ACATCTTTTCCGGCTTCTTTAAGTTCGCGCGCAATGCGTGTCATAGCCAGCGTTTCTGATTCTGCCATTGAGGCAACACGGGTTGAAATATAGTTCATATCTTTTAAAAATTTTTGTGGCGAAAGTACACGAATTTCGTTATATGGCAAAATCATTAAATAATAAAATAGTAAATAATATTTCCTATAAATTAATTAAATATTTCTATTATTTTTGTCGAATTATTTAAACAACAAAAAAAATAGCAAAATATGTCAAAAGTGTTAATTATTGGCGCTGGCGGAGTTGGCGCTGTGGTGGCGCATAAATGTGCTGCCGTTCCGGAAGTATTTACCCACATTATGTTAGCAAGCAGAACAAAATCCAAATGCGATAAAATTGCGGCTGCCGTTGGCGGAGATAGAATAGAAACTGCGCAAATTGATGCAGATAATGTTCCCGAACTGATCGCTTTGATTGAAAGTTATAAACCTGATTTGGTGATTAATGTGGCGCTTCCATATCAAGATCTTCCTATTATGGATGCCTGTTTGGCAACAAAAACAAACTATATGGATACTGCCAATTATGAGCCGATTGATGAGGCAAAATTTGAATATAAATGGCAGTGGGCATACCACGACAGGTTTAAAGAAGCCGGTATTATGGCGCTTCTTGGATGCGGCTTCGACCCCGGCGTTACAGGAATATACACCGCTTTTGCCGCCAAACATTATTTCGATGAAATTCACTATTTAGATATTGTGGATTGCAATGCCGGAGATCACGGCAAAGCGTTTGCTACTAATTTTAATCCCGAAATTAATATTAGAGAAATTACGCAATCCGGAAAATATTGGGAAAATGACGCGTGGCACGAAATACCCGCGATGTCTATTCACAAACCCATTCACTATCCAAATATTGGCGAAAAAGAATCTTATTTATTGTTTCATGAAGAATTAGAATCTTTAACCAAACATTTTCCAACATTGAAACGCGCCCGCTTTTGGATGACTTTCGGACAAAAGTATATCAACGTGTTGAATGTTTTGCAGGAAGTTGGTATGACCAGCATAAAGCCCGTAATATACGAAGGAAGAGAAATTGTGCCGTTGCAATTTTTAAAAGCAGTGCTTCCCGAGCCTGCTTCATTGGCAGAAGGATACACCGGACAAACTTCCATTGGTTGTCACATTCGCGGAATTAAAGATGGTAAAGAGCGCACCTATTATATTTGGAACAACTGCGACCACGCCGAAGTATATAAAGAGATTGGCGCTCAGGCAATTTCATACACTACCGGCGTGCCTGCCATGCTGGGCGCTAAAATGCTCCTTACAGAAAAATGGAACGGAAAAGGGGTTTTCAACGTGGAACAATTTAACCCCGACCCTTTTATGGAAGAAATTGGAAAATATGGTTTGCCCTGGAATGAAGAGATTGATAAAGAACTTATCTTATAATCTCAGATTTTGAAGTCATACTGTTTTGCTCGCATTTGAATTTATTTCTTTATTTTATCCAACCAATGCCTATCGTTTGAATTTTCGTAACTATTTAATTTATCAAAAAGTTCATCTATTGAAGTAGCAACAATGAGCAAATTGAAATGGAAATCGCGAAGAAACCCTTCCTCTTCAAAAATTTTAAGTTGTTCTATGAGTGGATTATAATATCCAAAAGCATTAAAGATTGCTACAGGTTTATGATGCAGCCCGAGTTGTGCATCGGTAAGCACTTCAAAAAACTCGTCCATAGTGCCATAAGAACCGGGCAAGGAAACAAAAGCATCCGCTTCTCTTTCTAACATTTGTTTTCTTTCACTCATGGTATCAACCAAATAGAGTTCGTGTAAGGATGTATCAATTACTGTTGAATTGGAAAAAAAATTGGGGGCAATTCCGATAACTTTTCCATTCTTTCCCCGGCAGGCATCCGCAGCGGCTTTCATCAACCCTAACGCCGCGCCTCCATAATATAAAACAATATGATCATGCGCACACCGCTCGCCAAAGTTGACAGCAATCTCTTTGTATTTGGGCTGAAAACCCTCCGCAGAACCGCAAAATAAAGCTATAGAATTGATTTTCATTGATGCAATACTTTTGTTAAGCCAAATTTGATTGAGGAAATAAGAATATAGAGAATAATCATAATAGGAAATGCAGCTAACTGAAATGCAACGATTAAGAGTAATGAAAGAGATAAGAAAATATATCTTATCCAATTTTTCTTAAAACTGAAATTGGTAAATTTGAGTGAAAACATCGGAAAGCCTACAATAAGCAATATTGAAAAAACAATCGTAATTCCTATCAGCGCCCAAAAATTGTCCAAGAGAGGTAAATTATCCGCCGCGAATGGTACAAAAGCAATAAAAAAAGCGTTTGCAGGAGTGGGCAGTCCGTAAAAATCCTGTTTTTGTCGTTCATCGTTATTAAATTTAGCCAAACGATAGGCAGAAAAAGGTACAATAATAAAAGCAATATAGGGTAGCATAGTGAGTGGAAAAAATTGCAACTCAGGAGACAGATTTTCAAAGCAAAACTCCATCCACATATAAAGGATGGCGGCGGGCGCAAGGGCAAACGAAATTACATCGGCAAGCGAGTCTAAATCTTTTCCAATCAATGATATTACATTCAAACGACGGGCAATAAATCCGTCAAAAAAATCGAGTATTGCTGCGCAAATAATGAGCAAAGCGGATGTTTGCAAAAAACCTTTCAAAGCAAATACTACAGCAATCGCTCCAAAGAGCGAATTGCAGCAGGTGAGAAGATTGGGGATATATTTTTTCACTACGGCAACAATTCCTTTAACCTGTTTTCTAAATCTTCACCTCTTACATCCACAGCCAAAATTACGCCGTTAGGATCTAATAAAAATGTATGAGGCACGTAAGCAACTGCTATCTGCTTGGCAACCGGCGAGTTAAAGGCAAGTAGATCGGAAACATGAAGCCAGTTTAATTCATATTTTGCAATGGCATTCAACCACGCTTCTTTATTGTCATCTAAAGAGATACTGTATATTTCAAATCCTTTATCTTGAAATTCCGCGTATGCTTTTTTCATATATGGAATCTCTCTTATGCAGGGTCCGCACCAACTTGCCCAAAAATCAACAAACAGATATTTTCCGCGCAAAGATTGGGTAGAGATAAGTTGACCCTCTGCATCAGGTAATTCAATGTTAGGAAGAAGCGCACTTTCTTCTGTATTTTTAACTCTTTCAAGACGATTTTTTACCAACGTTACAAATTTATTTTCTAATACAGTATCCAATAATTCAAGTTGTTTTTCAATTTCCTCAGAATTGCTCAACGATTGCGTATTTCTATATACCAAATAGGCTGCAACAATATGGTTTGAGTGTGTTTGAATAAAATCAAGCGTAATAGTTTTTCCCGCCTCCTCGGCTTGTTCAAATTGTGAAACTAATTCTTCCTGAATTTTTTCAAGTTCTTCTTCTGATATAGACTCATTAGTTGCATAGTCATAGTATTTTTGGCGTAAAAGTTCTTGTTGTTCCTTTAATGGTTCTAATAAGGAAAGATATTCTGCATAAAGTTCTTGAGTTTGCGAGCCCTCAACCTTAATATTTGGAATATCAGCTGCATTGCCGTTAATGGTAATGCTATTACTGGGGTCAACAAAAAAGCGCAATACAAAAACGTTATCTCTATCCGCTAAAAAATAGAGGTCTGTTTCAGATGATTTTCCTTTTAGTGCAAAAGTTCCGTCTTTTTTTACAATTGCTGAGTCAAGATTCACTAAAATTTCATCGGTGTTTCTTGTTTTCAGGTAAATCATGTTAGATTCATCAGGATTTCCGAACTCGGTTAATGTTCCTGAAATTTTGAATGATTTTTCATTAGAGCAGGCTATGAATAAGCAAGCGGCTGCGAAAATTAGGGTTAGTTTTTTCATAAGATTTTGATTGATTAAAATGATACCGCAAATTAACAAAAAAACTTAATCACTACTTCAACGTCACCCTCACTCCTACATACCCCATTATTCCCGTAATGGGCATATAAATTACAGAAGCATCGAAATATTCTCCAAAAGGATTATCAGCGGAGATAATAGGATTTGTTTGTCGGTAATTCAGCAAGTTTTCGCCACCAATGTAGATTTCCCACAATCGAAACTTCTTGGTAACCTGCGCATTCATCATTACCCAGCCGGGCGATTTGCCGTTTTTATTCACTACCGGACGATATTCTTCCGGATTATCACTCATATCAGGCATTCGCATCGGCGAGTTGTATTGAAAGGTAACGTTGAATTTCCACTTGTCGTAAGGTAATGAGTAGTTTAGATTTATCAATGCTTTATGCGGACTTGTCAGTGCTTTTGGTTGCAACTTGCCTGCTGTGGTCAAACGAACATCATTAAAACGATACGCCAAAGTTACTTCAAAACGTTTGAAAGGCATTAAAATAAACTCTGCCTGCGCCGAATGAGAATAAGATAGATTTCCATCTCCGTTGAATTTTCCGTTTAGATTATAAATCAATACTTCATGCGGATTGTTGTCTAAATCAATAATGGTTTGATTGATGAAATGGGTGTAATAATAATCAACGCTGAATGAAGATTTTCCACCCGGCATCTCAAAACTTTGCACCAAACTAATTCCGGTGTTCCAAGCCTCTTCCGGTTTTAGATTATCTTTAAAAACAAATTCCCGATTGCTCACAAACAGAGATAAGTTTTCAATAATTGGACTTGAAGTGCGGTATCCTTTTCCCGCAGAAATACGGATAGAGGTTTCGTGGGTGGGTTGCCATTTCAAGTGCAAACGCGGGGTCCAAAAAAGTTGGTTAAAGTGAAAATTATAGTCTAACCGAAACCCCGGCATAATGATAAATTTTTCTTCAATAGAATAAGCATATTCGGCAAAAATTCCCGGAACAGATTCTAATCTTTTATCATAATAGAGTAAAGGTAAAGGGGGTGTCATACACTCACTTATGCCACTATTTATATGTTCAATAACTTGATCTATTTGAAAACTCGCGCCTGCACCAATCTTATGATTTTTCATTGCTCCAAACTTTCCGCTATATATCACATTGGCATAACCGCTTAACTGTGTGGCGTCGTACAAACGTGCCCCAAA
>WRNX01000077.1 GCA_009776395.1 Lentimicrobiaceae bacterium | reverse complement strand
AGGAATACATCGTAAAAGGCTATGCTATTGATCAGCGAGTTAAAGTGAAACAGTTGGAAGATTTGAAACAAACCGTTAAACTGCTATCAAATGTTATGGATAACGCATTAGTAGCGCTAACTTTGATGATTGCCGAAAGCCGAACAGAAGAAAAAGAGATTATGGTAAAAGTTGTTGTAAATTTAATCAATAGGAATAATCACTAATGAATAATGAATAAATAATAGTTTATGCACAATTTTTTTTCTGCTTTCAAACAAGTTTTTCGCCTCAGATGGATAAATTTCATTAAAATTTCTTCCCTTGCGTTAGGAATTTGCATTAGTACTGCTTTGATGTGCAAGGTGGCTTGGGAACGAAGTTATGATAATTTTTGGTTTCAAAAAGAGAAACTTCTATATCTTGAAACTAATTACGCCTATCAAAACGAGGGAGACAGTATTATAGATGCTTACAATATGAAATGTTACCCCGGGTTAGCTCCTGAAATTGTTAACAACATAACCTCAGTGGAAGCATCTACACGATTTAGAAATAGATATGTTGATTATTGGGTGAATAATAACTTCTTTTCACTGATAACCTATACTGTGGATACCTCTTTTTTTGATATGCTTCAAATAAAGATGATTAAAGGAGAAAGTCCCAACGCGATTTTTCAAAGTCCGGGAAAAATTATCATTTCAGAAAAAACTGCAACTACTCTTTTTTCCAATNGCGACCCTATAGGACAACAAATTCTCAATAAATCACGCTTTCATAGTGAGGATGATGAAATCTATACAGTGTGCGGAATTTGTCAGGATTTACCAGGTAATAGTATTTTTCCTAATGTACAAATAATTAAATGTACAGAGATTCCTTGCGTTTTTGATTGGGGCAGTTCATGGGTTACTCTTTTTCGGACATATCAAAATCCTGATTTAGAAAAATTAAATAATGAAATCAATACACTACTAAAACCCAGATATAAAGATTTAGGAAATGAATTAATATCGTTTAGAGTGAACAATATTCACAATTGCCACAGACTTGATGTAGCAGAAAACAATGCCGTTTTATCTGTATTGGCGTTTGCATTATTGTTAATTTCAGGATTGAGTTTTGTTTTGTTATCCATAAATTCATTGGCTTCCCGGGCTAAAGAAGTGGGGGTTAGAAAAACAGCAGGCGCAAAGGTGTCCGGTATTTTCTTACTCATTATTTTGGAAACTGTAATTTATGTTTTATCTGCAACGCTACTGGCTGCGCTTGTTTTTTGGGGATTTAAACCTCAACTTGAAAATATTACAGGCAGGTATGAGGATATTTTTGCGTTGGCAAATCTTTGGATAGCAGGAATCGTTTTAATGCTGTTAATCATAGTTGCCGGCATTATTCCTGCCCAAATTTTATCACGCATCCCCGTTACTCAAGTATTTCAACGTTTTACAGCCGACAAAATCTATTGGAAACGGATACTGCTATTCATTCAATTTACAGCATCCATATTTGTAATTTGTTTTATGTTTATCATCTTACGTCAATATCATACTTCTTTCATGCGCAATTTTGGATATGATAAAGAAAAATTGTTATGGATTAGTTGTGGAGGGTTAAATACTGAAACGCAAAAACAAGCCTTAATGGCTGAAATTAGTTCCGATAGCAGAGTGGAATCCATTTCAATAAGTAATGATCTCGCTTGGTGGGATACTGAAGGAATGAATGTTTCTTTAGAGCCTAACACAGAAGATCCTGCATTTGTTAAATGGTTAGGTACTGATTCTCTGTTTTTTAATACCTATGGCATTCCTGTTTTACTTGGCTCAAAGCATCTCACTGCAAATATTGATAATGGCGGAAATGTCGTTGTAAATCAGTTTTTTTTGGAAAAATTTAATATTGTGGGGAATCCCTTAGGACAAGTTTTTTATTATAATAAAAATCATTTGGCTACCATTGTGGGAGTTTGCGGTAATTTTGAAAATGTGTCCGCCGGCGTTAAACCTTTTGTACTCATGCTGCGCGATTCCTATAATGCAGGCGTCATCACAGTTAGAGTAAATAAAGTTACAAAAGATGTAATTGCAATCATTAACGAAAAAGTAAAACAATTTCACCAGGAAACGATTGCTCCGGAGGTATTCACATACTCCGATAATATTATAGAGATGTTTAGAGATGTTAAAATGTTTAGAGATAAGATTATCCTCACTTCTTTTTTCCTATTATTAATTACTGTGATGGGAATTTTAGGATATGTGAATTTAGAGATTCGACGTCGTACCAAAGAGATTACTATTCGCAAAATTCATGGCGCCACTGCCATTCAAATAATATGGAAGATTTCTCGCGGACTGCTATTGATTGCGGCGCTATCTGCTACCGTAGCCATTCCGGCTGCCTATATTTTGGGCTCTCGTTGGCAACAAGAGTTTACGGTAAAGATAAATTTAAGTTGGTATCTATTTGCTGGCGCTACATTTGTGGTTGTGTTTACCATAGCCATTTGTGCAGTGTTACAAACGTGGCGGACAGCAAATGCCAATCCGGCGAAATCTCTAAACATTAATATCTAAAAAAAACATTAACCCCTTAAATAAAAACGTTATGATTAAAATTAAAGAACTCGAAAAAGTATTCCGTACGGAAGAAATTGAAACCGTTGCATTAGACAGCGTATCCTTTGAAGTAGAAAAAGGCGAATTTGTCGCCGTAATGGGACCCTCCGGCTGCGGAAAATCCACATTGCTTAACATCTTGGGATTATTAGACAACCCCACCAAAGGCAGCTACATCTTGGATGGCGAAGAAGTAGGCAGNCTGAAAGAGAAAAACCGNACCAAAGTGCGTAAAGGNAACATNGGATTTGTTTTCCAAAGTTTTAACCTGATTGATGAACTCAACGTGTTTGAAAATGTAGAACTTCCGTTGATTTATCAAAAAGTGCCGGTGCGCAAACGCAAAGAGATGGTGAATGCGATCTTGAAACGGATGGCAATCTCGCACCGCGCCGGACATTTTCCGCAACAACTATCAGGCGGTCAGCAACAACGTGTTGCCATTGCCCGCGCTGTAGTTTCCAACCCCAAAATGATTCTTGCCGATGAGCCGACAGGTAACTTGGATTCTAAAAATGGTAAAGAGGTAATGAATCTGCTTACCGAACTCAACAAGGAAGGCACTACTATTGTAATGGTTACCCACTCCTTGCGCGACAGCAAATACGCCCACCGCGTTGTAAATCTGTTTGACGGTAGAATTGTGGACAGCGTAATGGAAGAAATGTAACCATGATTAATCACTAATCACTAATCATTAAAAAAAATGTCCCTAAAATCATCATTAATTTTCTGGAGCCGAAACAAAACCTACAGTTTCATTTGTTTATTCGGATTAATCGTTTCACTAATCTTTGTCATCATCATTACCAATTACACTAAAAATGAATTATCCACAGATAATTTTCAAACAAAAGCAGATAGAATTTATGTGCTTGGAAACGAGAATGTTTACGGCTGTGCGTATAAATTAGCGGATCATCTCATGGACAGGTATCCTGAAATTGAAAAAATTTGCGTTTGTGCCAAACAACAGGGAATACCTGCCAAAATTGGAGAGAATAAGTTTAATGTGAGTATCACGTTTGCCGATACAACTTTTTTTGATCTGTTTGATTTTGACTTGATTCTTGGCGATAAAAAAACAGCATTGGTGGCGATGAACAGCGCTTTGATTTCTGAAAAATTTGCCAATACTGCTTTTGGAGATCAAGACCCAATGGGTAAATCTCTCAATCTAAACGGCTTGGAAGTGCAAGTTACCGGCGTGTTAAAAAATATTGAAAACTCATTATTCACCAATGATGTATTTTTCTGATATACGAACTAATGGTTTTAATCATGGAAATAAAACATTGGTAATGATTCTCATATCGGTAAGTATTTTAATTTTGGTGTTTGCTATCTTTAATTACATCAATCTCACTGTGGCGCAGTCGAGTTTTAGAGCAAAAGAGATGGCATCACGGAGATTGTTGGGTGCTTCGCGGTTCTCTATATTTGCAAAACTCATCACTGAATCGGTGCTCATTACGCTAATTGCCTATTTTATTGCGCTTTATTTATCTTACGCACTCGAAAAACCTGCCGGAAATTTACTCAATACCGATTTGCTGATTTTAGAAAATTTAACATTCGGATTTTTGACGATCAATATTTTGGCTGCGGTAATTATTGGAGTTATTTCGGGATTGCTTCCTGCATTAATCATCTCTAAATACAAACCCATTGAAGTAGTGAAAGGCGCTTTTACGCATAAAACAAAAATGGTTTTCAGTAAAGTTTTTATTACCACGCAAAACATAATTACTATCGCGCTCATTACTTGTACTTTAATAATGTTTCTTCAAATACGTTTTATGTTAAAAGCCGATTTGGGTTATCATACCGAAAACATTATTAATATTGATAATAACGTTTTTAATATGTCTCAAGCGCGAGCTTTTAAAAATGAATTATTGAATCTTTCTCATGTGGAAGATGTTGCCTTGTGCCANGGNTATCCTGCTAATGGCGGCAACAACAATACTNCGGGATATGATGGTAAAAGTGTAAGNTTTCAGGTTTTTGGAGGAGATTCCGCTTATTTTAAGATGTTAGGATTTGTGATTATCCAAGATAATCAAATCGCCGATAATAGAGGNATTTGGTTAAATGAAACCGCTATGAAAGAAATGGANTTGCCTTATGATACGAAAAATNTTACTATTTGGANGAATAATCCAAATATTGCCGGCATTGTGAAAGATTTTAAATACAGAGGTTTTACTGAAAAGATTGGTCCAACCATGTTATATTACAACGACTTTACCGGCGATAAAGAGGATTGGGTATGGTCNTTTTTAGTAAAAGTAAACGGGGATCCCTTAGTAGCGCTCAACGCTGTNAAAGAAGTTTACGAAAACGTATCTGAAGGAGATATATTTACCGGACAGTATATTGAAGATATTTTGAATGAGTCGTGTGAAAGTGAAAGAAACACATCTACCATTTTAACAGTTTTTACCATTATGGCTATTGTTATTTCTTCGCTTGGATTGTACGCAATGGCAATCTATTTCATTCGTCAGCGTAAGGGAGAGATTGCCGTGCGTAAAGTGTTCGGGTCAAGTAGTAATCAAATCAAATACAAGTTACTTAAAAGTTACTTATCGTTGGTAATTGTTGCATTTTTCATCGCCATTCCTATTATTTATTATTTTATGTCGGGGTGGTTAAAAGATTACCCGATGCATCTATCCTTACATG
>WRNX01000076.1 GCA_009776395.1 Lentimicrobiaceae bacterium | reverse complement strand
CCGCCAATGCGATGGTATTTGCGCTTTTTGTTTTCTTTTTTGTTGGAAACCGAAAAATGTGGGTGTTGTTTGCCATTTTCTTTTGGGCAGCCTTATTAGGATACAGCCGCATCTATCTCGGCGTGCATTACTGGTTGGATGTAGAGTGCGGCTACTTGATAGGCACGGCGAGTTTTGTAGTTGTTTTTGGTGGATATTGGTTTGATTCTCATACAAACCATTCCTTTTTCTGTAAATACAAAAAAAATGCTTAATTAATAAAAAAAAATAATGCCTCTTTCAATGCTTTATCAATACAAGCATAGTTCAATATCTCATTTCCGATATAAATGATGAAGAATTTTAGTTGTTTTTCATTCTGGTTAATAATTGATTCAAACATCGTTTGATAATTCAATCGATATGATTCTCTCATTCTTCGTTTTAAAGTATTTCTATCAATAGCATGTTTGAATTTTTTTTTGGGAACTGCAAAAGCAACCTGTAAGATTGAACTTTTTTCTTTTCTATCTGAAAAAGAGTAGTAACATTTTAAGGGATATGAAACAATAAATTGATTTTCACGATACAAGTCTTCTATTTCTACTGAAGATTTTAGCCTATCGCGTTTTTGAAAACTGCGTTTTAATTTGTTATCTGCGGCGGGTGGCATATTCTTTTAAAAAAACTTCAAGTGCAGAAGTAATAGTAGGATGTTCTTTGGTAGGGGCTTCTACTTGTAATTTCCAACCAGCTTCTTTAACGGCATTGCAGGCTGCCAACCCTACTGCGCCAAATGCCATTTCATTTTGAACAAAGTCGGGATAATTTTCTTTAAAAGCCGTAATACCTGCTGGACTAAAGAAAACTATCATGTCGTATTTTTCTAATTCAATATTATTTTTTATATCTGCCGGTTCGGTCGTAAAACAAACAGCTTGAGTATATTTAATATTATGTTTTTCGAAAAATTCTGCAAATTGGGTACCCATTGAATCTGCACCGCAAGGAATTAGATAATTATGCGCTTTGTTTTTTAATAGCAGATCAAAGACATGGGATGGGTTATTGTTTTTCCCAAAAAAGATTTTGCGCTTTCGATAAGGAATATATTTTTGAAGATAATGCGCGGTCATGTCAGTCATACAATAATACTTCATCTCGTAAGGCATCTCTATTCGCAACTCTTTTAACAGCATAAAAAATTGATCAATAGTGGTAGTACTTGAAAAAACAATGGCAGTGTGGTCTAAAATATTAATTTTCGTTTTACGGAAATCAATACCCGAAATGCTGTGAATCTTAAAAAATTTGTAGAAATCCATTGAAATACAGTATTTCTTTTTTAAATCTGCATACGGAGATTTTTCAAAATCTGCTGGTGCAATCTGAGAAATAAGAATGTTTTTAATCTTCATAGGTAAAATTACAATAGAGTTGATTTGATATTACATATTAATAATGAGCATTTTAATAAGTAGAAAGTAAGGTAGTATTTCAAGGCTGCAAAAATATATAAAAAAATGAATTCGACTTACCCCGTTCAGATTCCTTAAAAAACGAACAAAAAAAGTTAAAAATAAAATGATGAGTAGAGGTAAATACACAAAAAAAATGATTTCAGAAAGTCGAGCATACCAAATAGCAGGAATAATAGAAACTAAAAGCAAAGAATGGTATAATCGAAACAATGCTTTAGAGGTCATGTATAAGTATCTTTGTTCTTGATAATTAAAAAGTGAAGTAAAATACCAAAGAAAGAACTGAGAGAATAATAAAAGTATGACAAGAAATCCAATTATAAGCACATAAAGTTGTAATGGTTGTAGTGAGTATTTTTCAAATAATTGAGATGCATGGGATTGAAAAAAAATCAAAATTAAGCAAGGAAATTCAAAAAGATAAATGAGAATAGAGAAAAGATAGATTTTTTCATTTCCTAATTTTCCTTCGCGAAGTAATTGTTGAAAATAGCGAGTTGAAAACAGCGCTCTCATCATGAGTGATACTTTTCTATTTGATAATACAAAAGACAGAGTAATTAACAATAACCCTATCAGTAAGTTTAGAGAAATGATATGATTCGTATCCAATCAGTTCTTCCTATTTTACTATCAATTTTTTAGTGATTGAAATTTGGTTGTTATTTTCTATAGAATAAAAGTAAACTCCTGATTTTAATGATGAAATATCAATTGAAATATTTGAATTGAAAGGGTTCAATGGTAAGTTCATGACCACTGTTCCCAAAATATTTCTGATGATTAATCTATTACTGTCATTATTATGAGCAAGAGAATAAGAAATTGTAATGATAGAGTTTGCAGGAGCAGGGTTTGGAAATGCAGAAAGGGATGCTGCATTATTGTTTTCTTGTACTCCAACATGTGTCATATCAATATCCACATAAAGCGTCATTTGTTGATCTTCTGCCTCAAATTCAATTTTGAATCGACATAATCCGAAATTGCCGTGAGGCTGTAAATGCAAGGAATATGTTTCACTACCTCCACCCTCAATAGTATATTCCATTTCAAGCATCGTACCTTCTGGGCTATCACATTCAAAGAAACATACATAAGCATTCATTCCATCAACTAAATTAATATTAGTGCGTAATGTTTTTACATTTAAGTCAATGTCAGTAAGGTTTGCTACTTCAATATAGGTTACAAACTCCACGCCATAATCAAGGTCATTTTCAGTGATAAGTGATGAAATAGTTTGGTTATCGGAATACGGATTTCCGTTTTTATCGGTAAGTTGGAATTTTTGCGCATAACAACATAACGAAATGCAAACTAGAACAAGGGTTAAAAAATTTTTCATATTATTATAATTTAATTAATTGGTAAACTCATTTCAAGGCTGCAAATAAACATAAAAATAATTTATAAACAAAATTTTTTTGTAAAAAAAATCGGTATGACAAAATAAGTGTATTTTCTTAAAAGAAATCTCATTAATCACTAATCATTAATGTTTAAAGAAGTTTTCATGATCGGGGAAATTATATTTGCGTTTGGCTATTTCTGGTGGAAATGTAAAGTATTCTATTTCGGCGTGCGAGCGTATGCTTCCTTCTTTATCCATTAATTCGGCATAAGTCATGGCTGAATTTCCTTCTTGTTTTACGATTTTTGCACGAATGGTAACTTCACCTTGATTCATAAAAACAGGTTTTACATAAGTAATATTCAGATTTTTAGTAACGCCGCTGGTGCCCAATTTCACAACGAGCGCCCAATCGGCAATTTCGTCTAACAATGTGGCTTGGATTCCGCCATGCAACATATTGAGGTACCCCTCATACCATTTTTCAGGTGTCCATTTGGCATAAATCCATTCTCCATCTTCCCAAAAATCAAGTCGTAAACCAATCGGGTTGGTGGGTGAGCATCCAAAACAGTGATACTCGGCGATGTCGGCGTAAGCGTTGTGAATTTTTCTCATGAGTTTATAGGTTTATTAATTTTCCATTATTCGCAAATATTATTTGTTTGCATTTTTTACATATAGATTTGTACATAAATTCCGACTAGGAAACGAACAGTTGCAATACCCTACTTCTTCCAATATTTATCTACTAACTCTTTTTTTATATTCACCTCTTCTTGTGTAAAATATTTAGCGAACAGTTTCCAAGCCACTTCAAGCATTTCAGTAGTATTTAGACTTACATCAATGGATAGGAGTTCTTTGGAATAATCTTTTGCGAAAGCAAGTGTTCTTTCGTCATATTCGGTGAGATCGAATCCGTTTTCCATTTTAGTTTTGGCATTTGCGGCATCTGCATACAGGCGCACGGCAGCGTTCATCACTTGCGGATGGTCTTCGCGGGTTTTTTTCCCAATTACCAATTGTTTTAAACGCGACAAAGAGCGGAAAGGGTCAATAATTACTTTTCCTGTATCGGTATCTTTTCTCAAGTAAAGTTGTCCTTCGGTAATATATCCTGTATTGTCGGGAACGGAGTGGGTAATATCTCCACCTGATAAAGTGGTTACGGCGATAATGGTAATAGAACCTCCGTCTGAAAACTGTACCGCTTTTTCGTAAATTTTCGCCAAATCGGAATAAAGCGAACCGGGCATAGAATCTTTTGAGGGAATTTGATCCATCCGGTTGGAAACGATGGAAAGCGCATCGGCATAGTTGGTCATGTCGGACAATAATACTAACACTTTTTCATGTTTTTCTACTGCAAAATATTCTGCGGCGGTAAGCGCCATATCCGGAATTAATAATCTTTCCACTGAGGGATCTTCTGTAGTATTAATGAATGAAATGATGCGGTCGAGTGCACCTGCATTGCTGAATGTATTTTTGTAATACAGGTAGTCATCGTTGGTCATTCCCATCCCGCCCAGAATAATTTTATCTGATTGTGCGTGCAGGGCTACCAACGCCATCACTTCGCTAAAAGGTTGGTCTGGATCGGTAAAAAATGGAATTTTTTGTCCGGTAACCAATGTGTTGTTGAGGTCAATTCCGGGTATTCCTGTCGCTAACAATTCAGAGGGTTGTTCGCGGCGCACGGGGTTTACCGATGGTCCGCCAATCTCCACCTCTTTTCCTTCCGGCTGTGGTCTTCCGTCAATAGGTTCGCCGTAGGCGTTTAAAAATCTGCCTACCAATTGTTCTCCTACTTTCAGGGCAGGGGCTTTGCCCATAAAGATTACTTCCGCATTGGTGGGGATACCTTCTGTTCCCCCGAAGATTTGCAAAACTACTTCATCGCCTTCAATCTTTACTACTTGGGCGGAACGACCTGCCACAAATGCCAACTCTTCATTCGTAATGCCCTGCGCTTTCAAAGAGCAGGTTGCCTTGGTAATCTTTGTAATCTTAGTGTATATTTTTTGAAATGCTTTTGCCATTGTTTTGAATGATTATTAAGATTATTTGAATATTTATTATTGTTATTTTTTATTATAAATTTTTGAAATACAACGTTTTGTTATAATTATTTGGTATCATAAAAAAGCATGCGAATTTAGAAAAAAAAACTTATCTGAAAAAATCCTCATCAAAAGGCTCCATATAAGCAAAATTCAAAGGAAAGTTAGGATAAGTTTCTTTAAACATTTTATACTTGCTCTCTTTGATAGCATATTTACTAAACTTTACTTCCAATGCAAAAGGATGTTCAACGTTACTCAAAACAAAATCTACTTCATTTCCATCCGAAGTTCTCCAAAAGGAGATTTCATCCAAAGCGTATTTTTCTAATAATAATCTTACATATTGATTTTCCCAAAGCTCTCCCTTGTCTAAACGAAATTCGGGCGATTCAAAATTATTCACCAAGCAATTACGCAATCCGTTATCCAAAAGATAAACTTTGGGCATTTTGGTCAATTC
>WRNX01000075.1 GCA_009776395.1 Lentimicrobiaceae bacterium | reverse complement strand
ATATCTTGATACAGGGTATTGTTTTCAGGAAAATTATCTAAAATCTCTTTGGAAGTAACATTCACTTCATACAACGCTGCGGGGTAACAATCAATGCCCAAGTTTGTAAAATCCTGCAATTTTTGACGTCTAATAATCTCTTGTTCTGATAAACTCATAATTAAATAATAGTTTGGTTTTTTTGTTAATTATAGTTGGCAAAAGTAATTTTTTTATAATATTTCTCTTTTTTGTTATGAAAAATTATTTCAATTTGTGCTTGTCATCACATATTTTTTACAACATAATAAAACCCCATCTTTTAACAAAAAAACTTTGTGTGCAACCGATGCTGTTTCTTCAGAGTGTGTAACCATAACAATAGTTGTTCCCAATTCACGATTAACTTTTGCCAATAGTAGCGCTACATTGCGGGCGTTTTCTGCATCTAATTGCCCGGTGGGTTCATCTGCCAAAAGAAGCAAAGGTTTCATAATCAATGCACGACACAAAGATACACGGCAGGCTTCTCCTCCAGAAAGCGTATCAGGATATTGACCGGAAATAGAGGTAATATCTATCAATTTCATCAATTGTTTGGCATAATTCAGTTGTTCCTCTTCGGTTTTGTTTTGAAAAGCAAGCGTGGGCAACAGTATGTTTTCCAATGCAGTAAGTTGCGGCATCAAACGGTGGTCTTGAAAAACAAATCCTATTTTTTGGTTACGAATGAGCGCATAATCTACACCCAACTTGTTCATTTCTATGCCATCTAATACATAACTTCCTTCATCGGGTTGCAGTAATGTTCCCAGAATGGAAAGCAAAGTAGTTTTTCCTGATCCTGATGCACCTTTAATAGCAATGAAATCGCCTTTTTTGATGCTCAAATTTATTCCACGCAATACATGATTGAATGAGTTTTTTCCATCTGTAAATTTTTTTGTGATTTCGGTTACATGTATCATAGTTTCAAATTAGGAGTTTTTGTGTTTAAGAACCAAAGCAAAACAATGTTCCCTTCTGTGTCAGAATAAAAAAATATCCTTTTATAACAGCGGGGGAAGCCATAATTTGTTCGCCGGTATCGTATTCCCAAAGTAAATTTCCGGTTTTAGAATCGTGTATGGAAACAATGCCGGTTTTTGTGCATACTAATAATTTATCTTTACAAATCACGGGCGAACTTTCACCGGTATCTCCTTTCAATAGATATTTCCATGCCATAGATCCATCTTTGCGATTAATGGCGTAAATATATCTGTCATCGGAAACCACAAAAACCATTTTGTTGGAAACAGCCGGAACGGAAACGAAATTACTGTTTTCATCTTTCGATTCCAAGATTTTTTTGGAGGAGCTAATTTTCCCTTTATCTAACTCTAATTCATAAACATTACCTGAATAATCGGCGATATAACACCAATTATCTCTAATGGCAGGAGAAGCGGGAATATAAATTTTTACATCTAACGAGTCTGTTTGCACGCCTGAAATACAATCTACTACTCTGATCCAACCGTCGCATCCGCCAAAAACAATAAAGTTGTTGCTTTGCGCCACCGCGCCGTTAATGTAGAATCCCGATTCAAAACGACTGATCTCTGTTCCATTTTTACTGTCAATACAATACACATTATTATCGTAACTCCCCACAATGATAGCTTCTCTTCCTTCATAGTTCAAACGATTGGGGGATGCCATAATTTGTCCCCAGGTTTCAAAACTCCATAAGGTGTCTTGTATTGTTACAGATATTGCCCATAGTTTGCCGTCTATTCTTCCAATATAGAGTATTGAATCGTAAATCATTGGGGTTCCATCTACTGCGGTTTCCATGTTGTAATCAAATAATTGTTCTCCTTCCATATTTATGCCATAAATTTCTCCGCGCCGATTGCTCCAATACACCACACGATTATACACAATGGGCGAAGATTTGGTATAAGAATCGCTTTTGAACGTCCACAATAGTTTAGGATTTTCAGGTAGAGATATATCTGAATAACCGGTAAGAGAAGGGTTGCCCCGAAAAATGGGCCAGTTGTCTCTATTTTTATCAGTATGGTTTGATTTGTGATTGCACGCAGCTATAATAAAGAAAGTTAAGAGAAAGAAAAAAAATCTATTTTTATCTTCGACCATTTTGATAATCTGTTTCATATTGGTTTCGTTTTTTTGAAAAACTTTTTGCATTCTTTGCAGAAAAAATTATAAAGAGAAACGTTATACGGAAAAAAATGTTTTTATCCACAAATTTTTATGTATAAAAAAGTAAAATAACAAATTTTTAAATAAATGGAAATTTGTTATTTAAGAGTTTACAGAATCATATTTTCGCACCATGAAAGGCCACAGAGTTAACCGAAAAAAACGTCATTCTTTATTCTTCTAATACGAAAATACAAAATAAGCAATGAAAAAACAATTCCTGAAATCATTCCCATTGCAATAGTTGTAAAATTTGGATAAATGCTAAAGCCTTCTGTATGTGTGGCGCCTTTCCAAACATTACCCAATAAAAATAATACCAAAAAAGTGTATGCCAATCCAGAAATTACACCCATTATGGCAGAAAAACATACTACAGGAATGGATTCATGCCAAAGTAATTTTACTATTCTTTTGTTTGGAAATCCTATGGCTTTTAAAAGAACTATTTCATTTTTTCTGTGAAAAAGCATTTCAGACAAAGGAACCAGCATTAACATGAGCGCCGAAATGATAATGAAAAAACCGAGAAACAGAAAAAGAGTTGAAAAATCTACTCCCGATTTTGCAGCGACTATTCCTGCTTCGTGTGGATATATTATCTGAATATCAAACATTTCAAATGTTAATTTTTGTAAAAGGTCAGTATCTTCAATTTGCAAAGCGGTGGCGCTACCAAAAGCATTTTTCCAGCGAGGTGCAAAGGTAGAATACGATACTATGGCTTTGGGCGTATTTTTGTATTTTTCCCAATAATCTTCATCTTCCTTAGTTATTAAACTCATATTGATGGGCAGATCGCTATTCCAGTCTGTGCATCGCTCTACATTTGATAAACCCGGAAAATCTGCTGTTAAGTTTTTATTAGACTGTAAATCTTCTATGGGTACTATTTTGACAACTTTAAGAAGAACTGAATCTTCTACTAAGGTTTTGAATTGTCGTGAAACAAAATAAGAGACAGACACAGAATCATTCAATTTAACATTCAATCTTTTAGCAGCATAATCAGAAAGGATAATGTCAGCGGGATGCAATTTTTCTCCTTTATAGAAATCCACGGCGGTAATGAAAGAATAGGGGAGATTGAATGGAGAATGGAGAATGGAGAATGGAGAATGGAGAGAATTGGATAGATAGTTAAAAATTCGGTTAGATTCAGGGTATTGTTGGCAAAGAGTTTCTACTATTTTTTCCTGGATGAAGATGCGATTGGAAGTTACGGTAGTGGTTTGATTTTCAGTTTTTACGTTCAATTCCGACATAGTGTAATTCCATGAAGATGCAAATTCATCTATTGAAATGATATGGTTTGATAGAATAAGATTGATTTTTCCTTTAATATTCAAGTTTTCAGATAATTCTTCTCTATTCACAAAGATATTGAAAGGGATGGTCTGTTCGTTTTTTAGATTAAGGTTTCCGCCTTGTTCAACAGAAATTACAGATTCTAATTCTAATCTCAAACTTGTAGTATAGGTGTCTGTTACAAACATTGTTCCTAAGGGGATCATTCCTGAAGCAGGCAAGCGCAACACTATTTCTTTGGGTTGCAAAGATTTTATTTCGTTATATAGTGCGGTGTTAATTTTTGTTTTTCCTTGCTCTATTTCCAAGTTGTCCATTCCCCATACCGTTACAGGAATAAGTTTGCCTGAAATGGAAACGAATCCGTTGGATAACAAAACGCCACGTGCATCCATTTCTTCTATAATTGTATCATCCAAATAGGAATACCGTGAAAAGATAATGGTTTCTGTTTTACCCAAACGTTCCTCTACTCTTTTTCTTAATGTATTTCGTACAGAATCTCCCACGGCAAGACTTCCTGTGATAACGGCTACTGCTACTACTACAGCTATGGCAATAAGGCGGTAGAAAGGTTTGTATCGGGAAATGTTTCTGAAAATCAGGCTTTGGAACTTCATGTTGGTTTTCTGTTAATTTGTCTTCACTATTCAAATAATAATAATACCTGCATATTTCTCAAAAAAATAGTTACTTATCCATTTTCTAAGCGTTTTCAGTTATATAGTACTTTTGAAATATATAACTGAAAACAAAAATATAATTTTTTTTATATTAATTTGCAAACAAAAATGCTATTGACATAAGTAATGAAGATGTAAGATGAAAATCAAAATCAATAACAAAGAATATGAGACCTTAGAAAGTGAAAAACTTATTGAAGTTGCACAGCGTAATGGCATTGAAATACCCACGCTTTGTTATGCCAAGGGTCTCAAACATCAAGCATCATGCATGGTTTGTGTGGTGAAAGATTGTAATACTGGGCAATTCATTCCTTCGTGTGATACTTTAATTACGAATGGAATGAATATTGATACTGAGAGCGATGAAGTTAGAGAGTTGCAGAAACAATCGTTAGAATTATTATTAAGCGACCATATCGCTGTGTGTCGTCCACCGTGCAAACCGGAAAATTGCAAGTTAAGGAAATATGCTCTCGCCTATCACGCCAAATGGAATACATTTCAAAGATATTCTGCAATAAAAAAAACACAATCTCAACATATAAAAGATAATCTTTGGTTTGATGTTAACAAGTGTATCCGTTGTGGGTTGTGCGTTTATAATAGCCATGACGGTTTTACATTTAAAGAGAGAGGATTTAATATGCAGGTGATTTTACCTGTTGAAAGCATAAATAATGTAAATGAATTGCTTTGTGAAATTTGCCCCACCCAAGCCCTTTTCTTTATTATATTGTAGAAAGTGTCAGCTTTCGATATTTTTGCATATGGCAATCATCAATTTTAACAAATTAACATTTTTCTTGTAGTTTTATTATTTCCGATTATCAAAACCTTCCCCTCTCCAAAAAATAGTCCGAACTCCTTGTATTTGGACTAATTTGTGAAAAATTTTCATTAGATACTATGGTGTTACTCTATTTTTGCTGCCGCAAAATAAAAAGATGCCTAATAAAAAAAAAGAAAAAATAAAAACGATGAAGAATTCAAATGTTTAATTAAAATATTATTAAACAAGTAAAAAAACAATAATGGTTGTTCACCTTTATAGATTATTTTTTTTGATAAAAATGCAAACCTAAATAAAATCGCACCCCTTGCGGATAAGATTTTTCATTTTTATAAACGTTGAGCATATAATCTACTTTACATAAAAGGCTTATTCTATTGGTGGCAAAATATTCAACACCCATTGAAGGACTTACAATTACAAGTGCTCGTTTTAAAAATATTGCAGGTAATTCGGAAAGTGTAATTTCTTTATATCCAAGCATAATGAGATGCGAAGCACTGCCTCCTCCAACAGTTACTCCCATAAACGGTGTCCATTTTTTTACGAGACATAGTGCGTCGAAAGTGATGCCGCCCCAGCCAATTCTGCAACTGTTTTTTAGAACTCCGTATGTGCAGGTTGAAAAATATCCTTCCCCGCCCATTCTAAAATAATTATTCAGATAGATACTCATTTTTCCTCCCAACCCAAAAGTGGCTCCTTTAACTTGTTGTACAAT
>WRNX01000074.1 GCA_009776395.1 Lentimicrobiaceae bacterium | reverse complement strand
ATGATATTATCCAAAATAGAAATGATGCGTGTTTTTTTATTTTTACGCACTTTTCTTAAAATTGTCCCATAACAAGGTCCCATAAAAGGCAGCCAATATTTTACAATCACCAAATCCACTTTTTTATTTCGTAATTCTTTTCCTACTTTTATCCAATTCAACGGATTTATGGAATTTACTTTTCTATGAATAGTAAGTTTTTCGGGTGCGGGTTCATCGGAATATTGTGTTTTCCCCGGAAATAAAAAGTTTGGATATTGCAGCGTAAAAGTATATATTTCAACATCGTATCCTTCATTCAAAAATTGTTGTGCCAAACGTTCATTAAACGTAGCAAGTCCCCCACGGTAAGGATGGGCTGTTCCGAGAATAATAATTTTGGAGTTTAGCATTAAAAGATAATAATATTTTTCAGTTGTCGCTGTTAAAAAAATTTACGACTTGGTTTTCATTAAAAGTAATGTAATTTGCCTTACTTACAATGGTTCCATTATCTGAAAAAAGCAAAAGAGGCAAACGACCGTTTGTAACAGTAAGAAAAGTATCCAAGCGAAAAGTAGTGTATTCTGGGAGTGGGATATTTTTCTCTATGAAAAAGTTATGAATAAGGCTATCAGTAGTTCCTGACCAGAACACTGTTTTTACGTTATCTTCAGAAAGTTGGTTATTTTTTAACATTAAATGCAATTTAAATGCGGCGCGCTTACAATACTTACAACCTGCTGCATACATGCAGATTATTTGTTTGCCATCATTAAATATATCTTGCTTGCCACTATTTAAGAGAGCGGATTCATACATGGAAGTATCTATTTGAATTTTATCTTTATGTACAATAGTATATAAAAAATTGGGGGCGCTAATTACCATAAATACAATAAATGTGATGCTACTTATTGTTCCCAAAACCCAAATTTCCCATTTTTTATGAGTGTAGAATTTGGGAGAAACAAAGAATAGACAAAACAGGAGTATCAAATTTTTAGCGATAGATTCTGTACGATTAAGCACAATGGCATTTCCAAAACAATGACAATTTGTAATATCCACATCAAACAGGTAAGGCAGAAGGAATAGATATATGGTGAATCCGGCAAGAAAACTAAGCACTGCATAATAAGCAAATCGTGCGTAAATATTAAAAATGAGCATAATCCCCAACACAAATTCTGCCGTAATTAGTAAACGGGTTAATGTTTCGGTGATAGAGATGGAAAATAGGTTATGTTCAAAAACATACAGATCAAATACGTCAATGGATATGTACTTTAATATTGCCGACGCCAGAAAAACTAATCCAACAAAGATTCTTATAATGAGAGATATATATTTATTGTGAATTTTCATAGACAGATTTTTTAAATTTTAATTTTTAATTGTTCCAATTGTTTCGTTCTTTCCTATAATTCTATTTCATATAGCGTTTTATAAGTTGGTCCATCGTTATTAAGTTTGCTTTGAATAAGTGTAAGACTATTTACAGGTATAGTTTGAGTAAATTGGGGTTGCAGTTTGTTAATGATTTCCCAAAAACGTTTCTTATTACCAATTTTTTTTATTCTTCCTACCGTAATATGGGGTACAAAATTACCATAATTTTCTTTGAATCCAATTTGCATTAATTTTTTTTCTAATTTATTATACAGATTTTTGAATAATGAAAACTCGGAAAATCCGTACCACAAGGTTTCTGGGGCGTACTTACTGCCAAAAACACCCATTTTATCTAATTGTAATTCAAATGGTTGTGTTGTATTTGCAGCCACAGCCAAAATATTTGCAAGCGGTTCAATTTTAGTTTCAGGAGTTTCACCCAGAAAACGCAAGGTAAGATGTTGAAGTCCGTTTTTTACCCATACAATATCATCGTTTCTTAATTCAGATTTTAATTGTTGAGTTAAAATCTTAAAATTTTCTAATAATTCAATATCCACTGCAATAAATAGTCGTTTCATAATAGACTTTTAGATTAAAAGATTTAAAGATTAAAAGATTAAAAGATTTAAAGATTTAATTGATTATTTTTTAAATTTTTAAATTTTTAAATTTTTAAATTAATTCTGCTTTCTGCTTTATCCTTTAACTCCTTATTGATTTGCCTCAATTTTTTCTTGTAACTCCATCGTATTAATTCCTCTTCGTTGTGCAGTTTTCCAATACTTAACAGCGTCTTCTTTTTGTTCTAACTCAAATGAGATATCCCCGAGTAGCAAATTCAAGTCTGCCACAAAACTGTTTTCAAAGGTGAATGATAGGGCTTGTTTGGCAGTTTTTAAAGCGTTTTCATATTGTTTTTCTTTGTATAATGCCAACGCCATTCCGTATTGAAGAAGGGCATTAGTTGGAAAATATTCTTCAATAAGTTTTTCATGTTTTGTAATCGTTTGATAATCTTCCAATTTTGATAATACAAAAAAATAATCCTCCCAAACAGCATATTGCGTTTCGTCAAGTTCTATACTTTTTTCATATAATAATTTTGCTTCCTGATACTGATTTTTAAGCGTTTGAAGTTTTGCTAATGCTATCCATCCTTCTAAATCGAATGGATTTGCCAGAGCAATGGCTTGAGCTAATTGTTCTGTTTTTTCCAGTATTTCAGGGGTTTGTAAACGGAATGCACTTGCCATATAGTTTTTTAACATGGGCAGTTTTTCTTCAAGTTCTAACTCTTCGCTTTCAAATGCTTTGAGTAGTGTTTGAAAACTTTCCTCAGGTTTTTTCATTGTTTCGTAATAGTTGGCTAATGACAAATTTAAGTAACTGTTTTCAGCATCTATTTGAATGGCTTTTTCAAAAAAGGGAAACGCTTTATCGGGCATATTATTAGAAAGATAGATTTCACCAGCAGTAATGTAGTACCCAATTTCGTAAGGGTATATTTCAAGCAGTTTTTCATATTCTCTTACAGCATTTCTCACATCATTCAAATAGAGCCAAATATTTTTCTTTGTTTCTGTAAGGTCATCATTTTTCCCCAGAATATCTTCAATTCTATCATACGTTTTAATAACATCTTGTAATTTTCCTAACTGTAAATAGTTGTTTGCCAATGATAATAAATAGTATTCGTTATTATATTTCATTTTACAAATCTCTTCCCAAATTTTTACTGCATTGGCAAAATCGCCCAATTTTTCATAAACGCCCGCTAAATCAATTTGATACCATTCGTTTTTTTTGTCTAATTTAATCGCTTCTTTTAAGTAGTGTGATGCCAGCATAAAATCTTGTTGTTCTGCTGCAATTTTATGTAAAAGATAGTAAGCGGCATCGTTTTTAGGGTTTTGACTTAACACTTCTCTAAACGATTTCGTGGCGGCGGAATAGTTTTGCGAATAAAACTCCCGAAGTCCGTCAGCAAATATTCGCGATAATTCTCTTTCACTTGCAACCTTCTCGATTTGATTGCTGGGTTTTTCTTTCTTTTTTTGCGCAAAAGCGGGGGTAATGCAGAAAGCAGAAAGCAGAAGAAAGCAGAAAGCGAAAATGATGTGATGGTGTGATGATATGATGATGTGATGATGAGATGATGTGGTAAAATGGTTTGAGGTATTCATTATGGTATAATTCGTAATATGTTGAATAACGATGAATTTTTAAAAAAAATATAATTTAATGTTAATAGTTTTCAGTTTTCAGTTATTAGTGAAAAATCATATAAATATATGATTGAAAAATAAAAAATTAATACTTATTTTGCAGAGTAATTTTAGTAAGATTATTAACCTAATTTTTTTATGAAACATTTCAATAAATTTTTGATTTTGCTCGCTTTTTTGGGCTTGAGCATAAGCGCTACCTTAGCGCAGAGTACCTACATCATCACCGGCAACGGTGGAACCTTCACCGCCACCAAAAACGGAACGGCGGTAGCGACCAACACGTTGCTGCAACTTGTCATCGACGCAGTCAAGACCAACGCCAACGGCGCCGACTGCACCATCCAGTTCGAAAACGGCAGCAACACGTTGAACACCGGCGACAACAACATCACCTTCGACGGCGGAGCCAACGGCACCGCATGGGGGCTGATTACACTCACCGGGAAGATCACCTCGACAAGCGTCATGTGGTCTGGCGGTACGATATGTCTGAAAAACGGCGTGTCCGTCAACAGTAAGGCAGACATCACCAACCCCGGCGGCGGCGACGCCTTGGCGATCTACCACCAGTCCACCGGAACCCTCACCATCAGCGAAGGAACGGTGAAGAACACCGGCACAACGACCATAACGATCTTTGCCGTAGGACCGCTCAACATTACCGGCGGCAGAGTAGAAGCCAACGGCGTAAACGCAAACGCTATTGTGGTCGGCGCCGAAGGGAAAGTTACCATTTCGGGCGATGCCGTCGTTACCTCGAAAAACACCAACGCATACACGCCGGGAACAATCTTTGTCGGCGACAACGCCGACGGCGACTGCCTCGAAATCAACGGCGGAACGGTGGAAAACACCGCCGACCTCGGCGGTGCGATTGCCAACTTCTCCGCCACCGGCACAGTAAACATCTCCGGCGGCACCGTCTCCGCCACCACCGGCGTAGCGATTTGGAACGACGACACCGGCAAAATCACCATCTCCGAAACCGCAAAGGTAACTTCAAAAAACCTACCCGGCAGCTCCAACCTAACCGGCACCATCGTGCTAAAAGACGCCGGTACAGCGACCGACTGCCGACTCGAAATCACCGGCGGTACGGTGGAAAATACTGTAGAATTAGACTTCTATAACGATATCTATGGCATTGCCATTTGCAACCTCTCCACCGGAGCAGTAAACATCAGCGACGGCGATATTTCGGCAAGTATTGCAGTTTACAACTACTCCCCCGGAGCGGTAAACATCAGCGGCGGAGAGATTTCGGGAGATTACTTAGCGGTTTACGGTGGCGTTGGAATGGTAAACATCAGCGGCGGCAAGATTTCGGCAAGCCCCACTGATGGGTACATGAAGATTGCGATTATGATCGGAAACGGAACGGTCAACATCAGCGGCGGAGAGATTTCGGCAAACGTCAACACAGTAGGGGACGCAGTTTATGCGGTTGCCAACATGGATGGAACGGTCAACATCAGCGGTGGCGAGATTTCGGCAAGCGCCACAAACGCGGGCAGCATTTGGGCGGTTGTTAACGGGAAAATAACAACCATCAGCGGCGGCAATATTTCGACAAGCTCCACAGACGGCTATGCGGTTATAAACATAGGAACGCTCACCATCAGCGGCGGCACCATAGAAAACACCTCCGGCTACGGCAACACCATTTTCAACAGAGATGCCACCAGCGTCATAGAAGTCAGCGGCGGAACAGTGAGGTCTTCCGGCGGCGACGCCATCGTCAACAACGGCGGCAAGCTCACCATCAAAGAACGCGGCATGGTCATTGCCCTCGAAGGCTATGCCGTGGACAACAGCTCCGGCACACTCACCATCAGCCACAACAGCATCATCTTCGCCTGCGGCAAAAACGCCTCAGAGGTCATCAACGGCGCCTATACCCAACAAAACAACGCCGTCGTAGCAGCATGGGACAATAAAACCAACATCACCACCTACACCGCCAACACCACCGACGACCTCTTCACCGACCCCGCCGCCGCCTCAGCCCTCTGGACGAAACAGGACGGCAACAGCGGCATCGCCGTCAAATACGGCGCCACCGACGGCTTCATCCCCATAGCAGGCGTAACCGTTACCGGCGCACC
>WRNX01000073.1 GCA_009776395.1 Lentimicrobiaceae bacterium | reverse complement strand
GGAGAAATAAAAAGGTCAATTTTTTCTTTTTGTAATGCTTTTTTAATGCCCACTTCAAAAAACAGGTACCATAAAAACGGATGTCTTGCTTGTGGGCGCACTACCACAGGCTTTACATTTGGAGCAAAAAGAAAATAGGGGTCGCAGGGTCTATCAAAGAAAAAAACAAATTCATGTTCAGGGTGTTGCGTAACGATACGTTTAAAAATTTCAAAAGCAAACCAGGCAATGCCATCCATTTTTCCTTTCACAAAAAGCCGCATATTGACTCCAATTCTCATAAAAAAACAAGTTGCAATAATGAACTAATATAACGCATTTTTTGTGCATTATTTTGTTATGATGGAATATTGAAAAAAGTTTATTTTTGCCGCAAATAAAAAATAAAATAGATGAAGCCAATAACAAAACCAAAAGTTCAAAAAAGAGCCAATTCTACAATGCAAATGCCCAAAAGAGGAGGAAGTGATTTAACAAAAATCTATGAACCCTAAACTAACCTCGGTAAACTTTTGTTTGAAGAGGTACCAATTAACAATTAACACATATTCTTATGAAAATTGACATTATATTAGCAGGCGTGGGAGGACAAGGCATCCTTTCCATTGCTTCTATTATTGGTTATGCCGCATTAAAAAAAGGCTTAACGCTAAAGCAGGCTGAGGTACATGGTATGAGCCAACGCGGAGGAGACGTGCAATCGCATTTTCGCTTGGCAGACCACGAAATTGCTTCAGACTTAATTCCTAAAGGACAAGCTGATTTAATTATCTCGGTTGAGCCTATGGAAGCATTACGTTATTTGCCATGGTTATCCAAAGAAGGATGGCTTATTTCCAATGATCAACCGTTTATCAATACGGTCAATTATCCCTCAGTAGAGAAAATTTATGCAGAATTGGATAAATTACGACATAAGGTGGTTGTAAATGCAGATAAAATGGCAAAGGAGTTAGGAGCTGCTCGTTCGGCCAACATGGTAATCTTGGGAGCCGCTTCTCCGCATATTGCCATTCCGTTTGAAGATATTGAAAACTCTGTCAAAGAAGTTTTCGCCCGTAAAGGCGAAGAGGTTGTGCACATAAACCTGGCATGCTTGCGTGCCGGAAGAGAATTTGCGCTTAACCTTTAGTTAAAAAATGAAATACCTCTTCCATGGATAGTTCGCTATCTCGTTTGGTCTTCTTAAATGAAGTTACTTTTTCTTTGAGTTCCTGCGTGGAATTATCTGCCACAATATTTCCCTTATTTATGATAATGACACGGTTGCACATTGCCTCTACTTCTTGCATAATATGAGTTGAAAGCAATACGGTCTTCTTTTTTCCGCATTGGCGAATCAACTCTCTAAATTCTACCAATTGGTTAGGATCCAACCCTGTGGTGGGTTCATCCAAAATCAGCACTTCGGGGTCATGAAAGAGTGCTTGGGCTAATCCTACACGCTGGCGGTAGCCACGAGACAGCGCACCTATTTTTTTATGCTGTTCAATTTCTAAACGTGTCATTTCAATCACTTCTTTCATGCGAAGTTTGGGATTATTAATTTGATGAATTCCGGCAATAAACTCTAAAAATTCGCGAACGTACATATCGTGATAAAGAGGATTGCTTTCCGAAAGATACCCAATACGTTTGCGCACTTCAATTGAATCGTTCCATATATCGAAGCCACATACGGATACCTCTCCCTCAGTGGGTGGAATAAAACAGGTGATTATTTTCATCATGGTGGATTTTCCTGCACCGTTAGGACCAAGAAAACCCACAATTTCACCTTTTTTTACTTCAAAACTTACATGATTTAAAGCGTATTGGGTTCCATAAACTTTTGAAACATTGGAAATTACTATTGACATAATGGTTTTGGATTGGTGGTGCAAAGAAAGAGGAATTTTTGGAATAGAAATATTATGAATTAATATGAAAAAAAATGAACTATTTTTCTATTTTTACACCCTCAAAGTTAAAAACCAATTACATTAATTTATATGGAAACTAAAATACAGGAACTCACTGATAAACTTTATCTTGAAGGCGTTGAAAAAGGAGAAAAAGAAGCGGAAAGGTTAATTGAAGATGCGCAAAATCGCAAAAAAATACTCACGGAAGAAGCCCAGGAGGAAGCCCAAGAGATTGTCGCAAAAGCGCAAAAATATGCCGCCGACCTGAAAAAAAACACCGAAGCGGAAATAAAGCTCTACGCAGCACAAGCCGTAGAAGCGCTAAAATCGCAAATTGCAAATCTTTTATCCGAAAAATTAGTAAAATCTTCCGTAACGAACGCTTTCGAACAAACCGGTTTTATGCAGAAAATAATTCTTAAATTGGTTTCCGAATGGCATAAAAATGAACAATTTACTATCGCTACAACAGACGCTGAAAATTTGAAAGTTTATTTTGAAAAAAATGCTAAAGAACTGTTGGATAAAGAATTTAAAATTGAACAGATAAGCGGTAAAAAACATTCTTTTACCATTGCTCCCGCTGATGGATCTTATAAAATTAATTTCGGAGAAGAGGAGTTCGTGGAATATTTTAAAGAGTTCTTACGCCCACAATTGATTGATCTACTGTTCTAAAATACTATGAACTATTACGCATTTATTTCCGGACTGCCCGACCTTATCCTCGACGAACATAAAAAAGTTTACACTACCCGTGAATATAAAGAAGAATTAAATTCTTTGCTTTCATGGAAAGATAAAAACGTGATTAATAAACTTTTTCTTAAATATGATAATGATAATCTTCTCTCTTTTTTAAAATTTGGAGAGGAAAATATGACTTTTAACGATTTGGCAAATTACAATAGGGAAGTAATTTTTGATATGGCAGATATGGTAAAAGATGAAGATAGAAAATGGAATAAAAAATATCCCGCTTATTTACAGATTTTTATCCAAGACTATTTAGAACATGAAGAAACGCCCAAAGTTTTTTGGGAAGATCATTTATCTACACTTTATTACAACTATTTACTGAATAAAACCAATAATCTTTTCTTAAAAGAATGGTCGGAACTGAATATGAATATTCGTAATATTCTTACGACCCTTTCGGCGCGCCGCGAAAATATTGAGTACGATTATTTGATTGTAGGAGATAATGAAGTAGCAAAACTGTTGCGTTTCTCACAAAATCCTACACACGGGTTAATAGAATTTATTGATTACTATGAATCTATCCGCGAAATTGATGATATTTCCGACCTGCTGCAAAAAGAACAACGGATTGATGCCTTTTTATGGGAATGGATTGAAATAAATACTTTCTTCCACTATTTTGATATTGAAAAGATTATGGGATATCTTTTTAAATTGCAAATGATTGAACGCTGGAAACTTTTAGATAGTGAAAAAGGAGGAAAAATCTTTAGAAATATTGTAAGTAATTTGAAAAACAGTGCAAAACTGCGCGAAAATTTTGAAACTAATAAAAGATAATTATATATGGCAACAAAAGGAATAGTAACAGGCATCGTATCCAACTTGGTTACAGTTGAAGTGGATGGTCCTGTTTCGCAAAACGAAATTTGCTACATCCTGTTGGATAACACCCGACTCATGTCGGAAGTGATTAAAGTAATAGGAAAAAACGTTTATGTACAGGTATTTGAAAGTACGCGCTCTTTAAAAGCCGGCGACCCCGTAGAGTTTGAAAACCACATGTTGGAAGTTACCCTCGGTCCCGGAATGCTATCGCGAAACTACGACGGTTTACAAAACGACTTGGACAAAATGGAAGGCGTATTTTTGAAACGCGGAGATTACACCTATCACCTTGACACTGAAAAACTTTGGGAATTTACCCCATTGGTTACTCCCCATGCAACCGTTAAAGCCGGCGATTGGCTCGGAGAAGTTATTGAAAACCAACAGAAACTTAAAATCATGGTACCTTTCGCTTTTCAGGGCGATTTTATAGTAAAAGAGATTGTAACAAAAGGTGAGTACAACATTTTGCATCAAATTGCTATTGTAACCGACAAGGAAGGTAAAGATTTTCCGGTAACTATGATTCAGAAATGGCCCGTTAAAAAAGCGGTTACAGTTTATAAAGAGAAACTTCGTCCTTTTAAGTTGCTTGAAACCGGCGTACGCGCTATTGATACCACCAATCCAATTGTTGAAGGCGGTACGGGATTTATTCCTGGTCCGTTCGGAACAGGCAAAACGGTTCTTCAGCACGCCATTGCCAAGCAGGCAATTGCAGACATCGTAATCATGGCTGCCTGCGGCGAACGCGCCAACGAAGTAGTAGAAATTTTTGCCGAATATCCCCACTTGATTGACCCGCACACAGGTAGAAAATTATCGGAAAGAACCATTATCATTGCCAATACTTCTAACATGCCGGTGGCTGCCCGCGAAGCCTCCGTTTATACTGCCATGACTATCTCAGAATATTATAGAGCTATGGGGTTAAAAGTGTTGCTGATGGCAGATTCAACTTCCCGCTGGGCGCAGGCATTGCGCGAAATGTCGAACCGTTTGGAAGAACTGCCCGGACCGGATGCATTCCCCATGGATTTATCGGCAATTATCGCCAATTTCTACGGAAGAGCTGGGTATGTTGTGTTGAACAACGGCGAAACCGGATCCACTACTTTCATTGGTACTGTTTCTCCCGCCGGCGGAAATTTGAAAGAACCTGTTACTGAAAATACTAAAAAAGTTGCCCGCTGCTTCTACGCTTTGGAACAGGAGCGCGCCGACAAAAAAAGATACCCCGCCATAAATGTCCTCGATTCTTATTCAAAATATCTTGAATACCAAGAGTTTCAGGAATATATAGCCAACCATATCAGCCCAAACTGGATTGGAAAAGTAAACGATATTAAATCAAGAATGATTAAAGGAAAAGAGATTGCCGAACAGATTAATATTCTTGGTGATGACGGTGTGCCAATTGATTACCATCAAACTTTTTGGAAATCGGAATTGATTGACTTTGTGATTCTTCAACAAGACGCATTTGACGATATTGACGCGGTTACGCCTATCCCCCGCCAACAATACATGCTCGATTTAATTATTGGCATTTGTAACATAGAATTTGTTTTCAGCCATTTCAACGATGTGGGCGCATATTTCCGTAAACTGATAAATATTTGCAAACAAATGAACTATTCTCACTTTGAAAGCGAGCAGTTTAACAATTACCGTAAACAATTAGAAGAAGAATTGGAAAAACAGGAAAAAATTGAGAAAAAATAAAACTGAAATAACAGACTTTAAAAACTTGGCAAAGCGGTGGGTAATATTTTCTCTCTCATATTTTAGTCACCTGTTTAATTATCCAAATGCCGGTTTTATCAGAGCCTTTACGTGTCAACACTCTTAATTCTTTTAATTTCTCAATATTTCGGTAAACGGTAGATGTGTTTATTTTCAACTTCTTGGCAATTTCCGATTGTGAAATACTACTGTCTTTGCCTATTATTATCAAAATTTGTTCTTGTGTTTTTGATAATTTTACACCTGCATTTACACTTGCATTTACACCTGCATTTTCTATCTCGTCCTTTTGAAATTTCTCTTTAAATTCTGCTGTTGCTTGCTTAATAATCGAAAGCATAAATTGTGCAAAAATACCACTATCGTTATGGTGGGTAGAGCGTCTCAAAGCACGATAATATTCCTGTTGGTTGTGTGCAACAATACTTTCCACCGGCAGCCATGCAAAAACAGGATTTTCCTGATACAGCAAAAGTGTCTGCCACATTCTGCCCATTCTTCCATTCCCATCGCTAAAGGGATGAATAAACTCAAATTCGTAATGAAAGATACAACTTTTTACTACTTGAGGTAGTTTGGCTGTTTTTGCCCATTCAAGTAACTGACTCATTAACAAGGG
>WRNX01000072.1 GCA_009776395.1 Lentimicrobiaceae bacterium | reverse complement strand
CACTTTAACGGAAAAACTATGTGTAAGGCAATAGATTTGCAAAATCGGGCACCGATAGTTTTAGGAACAATTTCCGAAAAAACCAACAATAACAAAGTTAAAATTCCCGAAATCACACCAAAAGGAACATTTTGCAGAACAATTGCTGCCTGTGCGCCCACCCCTGCCGCACCAATAACATTGGCAACGGTATTAAACGATAATATTGCCGCCAATGGTTTATTAATGTTTTCTTTTAATAATTTCAACACCGCCGCCGCTTTGTTTCCTTCCAATTCTTTCATATTGATGAACGAAAAGGGCACAGATAAGAGTGCGGCTTCCATTATAGAACAAATAAATGAGATGATTAAGGCAAACCCCAAATAGAAAAAAAGTAAAACCATACTTTAATAATTAAGAGGTTGCAAAATAATAATAATTTTAGAAACAATATCTTTTACTTTTTTTGTTTTTTGTCAACCTTCATTTCCGAAAATTTTATGTTATTTTGCCACCGTTTTATGCATCTCTCAAAAAAATCATAATTAATTAATAACAAAATATTTATATAATGAAAAAAACACTGTTTTGCGCATTGACCGCGCTCATTTTTATCACTTATTCCTGTTCTATGAAAAAAACAGAATTAACCTCAGGCATCAATTTTGCCAATTTAGACACTACCGTCAGTCCGGCTGACGACTTCTTCCTTTACGCCTGCGGCGGATGGATGGACAAAAATCCATTAACAGGCGAATACTCCCGCTACGGAAGTTTCGACAAATTAGGCGAAGAGAACAGGGAACAACTCAAAGATTTAATTACTACGATTGCCTCTCAAAAACATGAAATCAATTCCATCAAACAAAAAATCGGCGACCTCTACAATATGGGGATGGATACTGAAATCATTGAAAAACAAGGTGCAACACCGCTACGAAGGGAACTTGATAAAATAATGGATATGAATTCGAAGGAAGATCTTCCGAAAATTATGGCAGACATGGAACTATCCGGAAGCAGTCCGTTTTTTAGCGTTTTTGGCGAAGCAGACCCTGAAAACAGCAGCATGAATATTGCCTGGATTTGGCAATCAGGACTGGGAATCGGAGACAGAGACTACTACTTGGAAGAAGCGTCACAACCCATTAGAGAGGCATATCTGACTTTGATGGAAAAGATGTTCGTACTTTCCGGTTACGCCGAAATGAAAGGAATGAGCGGTAATGAAAAATTGATGGCGCAAGATGTAATGAATTTGGAAACCGAAATGGCGAAAATTTTTATGACTAAAGAAGACCAAAGAGACCCCTATAAAACTTATAATCCAAAAACTTTATCCGAATTTCAAACGCTAATCCCCAATTTTTCTGTTCAAAATTACTTGACATCTTTACAATTAAACAACTTGGAAAAAGTAAATGTGGCTCAAGTGGATTATTTATCCGGATTAAACAACATTCTTTACAACACCAATTTGGAAACTATAAAAGATTATTTGGCATGGAATATGATCAATGATGCGGCTCCGTTTTTAAGTGAAGATTTTGTAAATGCAAATTTTGACTTTTACGGAAAAACACTGTCCGGTAAAGAGGAGAACCAACCTCGCTGGAAACGGGTGGTAAGCGTAGTGGATGGCTCGCTCGGCGAAGCGGTAGGGCAAATGTACGTGGAAAAATATTTCCCCGCCGAAGCAAAAGAACGGATGTTGCATTTGGTAAAAAATCTTCAATTAGCGATGGCTGATAGATTTCATCAATTAACATGGATGTCGGAAGAAACAAAAGAGAAAGCGATTGACAAACTGAACGCCATGATTGTAAAAATTGGCTACCCTGATACATGGCGTGATTATTCATCTTTGGAAATTGACCCTGCATTAAGTTATTATGCCAATGCAATGCGTGCAGAACGTTTTGAAAATGAGTACCAAATCAGTAAAATTGGCAAACCTGTTGACCCGATGGTTTGGTTAATGACCCCGCAAACTGTGAACGCATACTATAACCCAACGACCAACGAAATCTGTTTCCCTGCTGGTATTCTTCAACCGCCATTCTTTGATATGAAAGCGGATGATGCCGTAAATTACGGCGCTATTGGCGTAGTCATCGGACACGAAATGACCCACGGATTTGATGATCAAGGTAGAAACTATGACAAAATTGGAAACTTAAACGATTGGTGGACAGAAGATGATGCTGCAAATTTTGACGGGCGTTCTCAAATATTAGTTGAGCATTTCAACCAAATTGAAGTACTTCCGGGAATTTTTGCCAACGGCGTTTTTACTTTGGGCGAAAATATTGCAGACAACGGCGGTGTAAACATCTCTTACGAAGCGTTGCAAAAAGCAAAAAATGAAGGAAAAATTAAAGGTGTCATGGATGGATTTACGCCGGAGCAACGTTTTTTCATTGCCTACGCCAATGTTTGGGCTGGCAATATACGCGATGAAGAGATTGCACGCAGAACAAAAATTGACCCGCACTCGCTCAGCAAGTGGCGCGTAAACGGAACACTGCCCCATTGCGAACCATTTTTGAATGCGTTTGATGTAAAAGAGGGAGACAATATGTGGCTACCGCCGGAAAAACGCGCACAGATTTGGTAACTAAAACCGCACCCCCATTGTCAACATGATTCTGTGTGTGATAAATTGGTTGTTTACTTCATTCACAAACAAAGGGTCGTACATCCAGTATTTTTCTTTGGAAATAGTGAAAGCATAAGCAAAATCACTGTAAAAATGATTCGTTCTAAATCCAAATCCAGCAGAAGCATAATGTTTTGAACCATCGTTGATCTCATTTTTATAAGGGGAGGAAATATAGTTATATCCGACTCTTATAGCAAACACCTGACTTACATTCAATTCTGCGCCAATACGCGCAATGTGACAAGCGCCATACTTATTTTTAATAGCTTTGTTCTTTTCAGTAAAGTTATAATCAACTGAAAACATATTTGCCATACTATAATCTGCAAACTCATACTCGGCGCTGATAAATGCGCGCTGCGCAATAAAAAAAGCAACATTTGCCATAACGCGCAATGGCGTAGTAAGCGAATATTTAAATTCATTACCACCATCAATGAGATTATAAGAAGAAGTACCTTTATGGAAAAGAGTATCAACATATTCCCATTTTTCAAAATGTAATTCTCTATCAAAAATATCTTTCACATTTCCGTAATAAGTGGGGGTATGAAATGCTACTCCTACACGTAGAAAATCAACAGGTTGATAAATAATTCCCAATTTTAAATTGATACCTGTGGAGCGTACGCTAAGTTTCTCATTCATCTTGAACTTTATAAAATGATAATTTTCATATTCTCTATTATCATTAGTATCCATATAAGTTCTATTTTCAGTAAAATTAATAAAAGGCACACCAATGGTAGCGCCGAGAAACAATTTATCGTCATAATTTGTTCCGAGAGAAAAAATCATTTCATCAATTCCGCCGGTTTGGGTAACAGAGGAGGATTGCAATATATCAAGCCCTTTCATGGTAGGATAATATGAAGAAAAACTTCCCTCCTTGGGAGAAATGAGCCAATATTCATAAGCGTAGTACATCTCATCCGACCATATTTTAACATTATCAATATCTCTATAATCAAGTCCTTCTGCTGCATGGGCATATTCATACCCAATGGTGCTTCCTCTTCCTTCAATAGAAAAAGTATTATTAAAGTTTTTGATACGGTTATAACCGAATCCTATCTGAATTTTTTTCCATAATGTACTGGAAACACCCGGAACCGCCAATACTATCCCTGCGCTGTTGAGGTTATATTTTATTGCTTGCGCTGGAACGGGATTTCCATTATAAGTGGACATATTTTTGTAAATTGAGATAGTTACCGGAGAAAAGGTTACCTCGCTTTTTTTGTACAGTCCTATGGCTGCGGGGTTTACATTGAGCGCTGAGAACTCGGCGCCCACCGCACCGAAAGCTCTGCCTGCTCCCATAAAACGAGCGGTGCCTTGCCAGTCTAATTCCGAAAAACGAAGCGCATCTACTTCATTTTGTGCGTTCATGCTGATTTGAATGAATGCAATTAAGCAAACTAAAATGTTGATTTTTTTTAAGAACTTATTCATAATTATTGTTTTTTTATTGTAAGTTTTTTTTTGCACACAGATAACACAGATTAAACAGATTATCGCAGATTTTATTTTTTCATAAATATTTTAAATCTTAAATTTTTAAATCTTTAAATCTTTAAATCTCATGTCTCCTCATCTCCCCCATCACCCCTCTGTCATTCTGCAATCTTGGCACTTTATACTGTCCTCCTAATTTGTTCTTTTTTGTCAGCCATTTCATAAATGTTCCCTCTGCGGCGATGATAATTTCCGGCTCATCAAGTAAAAGATTTCCGGTTCGTTTTGCTTCATAATCGGAATTAAGTGATTTTAAAGTTTGATCTAATACGGTTCTAAATTTCTCAATATCATCAGGTTGTTTTGAAAACTCGATGAGCCATTGATGCCTTCCTTCCGATTGATTGGTTTTTACAAAAGTTGGGGCAGCAGTAAATTCAGTTAAAATAGCGCCGGTTTTACGGCACGCTTCAGCTATCGCTTTGTTGGCATTGTCCATAATCAACTCTTCCCCAAAAGCATTGATATAGTGCGTGGTTCTTCCTGTAATTTGAAAACGGTAAGGGCGCAGCGAGGTGAAAATAATGGTATCACCTATCTCGTATCTCCACAAACCGGCTGGTGTAGTCATCACTAACGCATACTGCTGGTGCAGCTTAACTTCCTGTAAAGGAATCGCTTGCTCTTTTGTAACGCCCATTTCATCTATCTCCAAAAACTCATAGAATACACCGTTGTCGGTAAGCAACAACAAATCATCGCAAAAGCGTTGATCCTGTAATCCAAAAAAACCTTCCGAAGCGTTATACATATTCATAAAGAAAACGGAATGAGATAACATTTTAGTATATTCTTCTCTATAAGGATGAAATGCCACACCGCCATGAAAAAATACTTCCAGGTTGGGCCAGGCTTCCGACATGGATTGTTTGCCTGATATTTTTAACACTTCTTTCAATACCAACAGCATCCATGACGGCACCCCTGAAATGGAAGTAATATTTTCATTAACCGTATGTTCTGCAATAAGATGAAGTTTTGTGTTCCAGTCATCATTTAATAAAACATCTTTATGGGGAGCTTTCAAATATTCGCCAATGGCGGGCATATTTTCCATCAGTACAGCAGAAATATCTCCGCACTTTACTTTGGTTTCCATCTCCATTTTTTGGATGCTCCCGCCAAGTGTAATCCCTTTCCCTGCAAACATTTCCGTTTCCGGAAACAATTCTATATAAAAGGTTAAAGAATCTTTAGCCGAGAGATAATTGTTCAGTTTAAGAGAATCGTTAGTTATCGGAATAAATTTGCTTTTTGCCTGCGTAGTTCCTGATGATTTTGCCATCCATTCCACTTTTGCATTCCAAAGCACATCCTCTTCGCCTTTAATAATGCGCTCAATATAAGGATAAAGTGCATTGTAGTTTTGTATGGGAACATTTCGTCGAAACGCTTCATAACTCATATTGGGAGTAAATCCGAAATCGTGTCCGAATTTGGTTTTTAATCCATTACGAATCAAATAAGTAAACCATTTTTCTTGCGTTTCCAATGCGTGTTCGTACAAAGAAACGATTCGTTCTTCACGATATCCGAAATAAGCACGAATAGGGGCATTTAGGAGTTGCATGGGATTAGATGATAAATGTGTTAAATTTAAGTAGAGAGAGTTTTAGGAAATTAATTCGGCAGCAAAAATAAATTTTTTCACTTACTTACTGTTTTTTCTGCGGTCAGTTTAACTCATATTTAAAAAACTATATCTTCGCCACTTAAAAATTTTTAACAAAAAAACAATACAATTATGGCTTTACACATTGACCATTCCAACTTTGAAACGCTTGTAAAAGGCGACAAATTAGTAGTAATTGACTTTTGGGCGCAGTGGTGCGGACCGTGCCGCGCTCTATCTCCCATCATTGAAGA
>WRNX01000071.1 GCA_009776395.1 Lentimicrobiaceae bacterium | reverse complement strand
GGTTATTGATGAATTAAATTAATGGTTATGAATACAGATACAGTTTTGCGCGATAAAGGTATGCGCCTTTTGATTAATGGTTTAGGCAATGTAGAAGCCGANCGTTTTGTAATGCTTATTAATCGTGAACCATTTGACTATACAGAATGGCAAAAGAATTTNTTTGTTGGCATGTCGGTACAAGAATTGAGCCACGCAGCAATGCAAAATTATTCTGTTGAATAAGTTTAGAATTAATTCTCGCCAATATCCCGCCAATTTTAAAAAACAAAAATCGCTAACAATATACTATTCAAATCGTTAGCGACAAACAAAGTGCCCAGGACAAGAGTCGAACTTGCACGAGAGTCCTCTCACTACCCCCTCAAAGTAGCGTGTCTACCAATTCCACCACCTGGGCAAAAATAGGCGGCAAAAATATGAATTTTTAAATACAGGAATTTATTATTTTTGCCAACCCAAAAAGATAATCTTATTTTTTACGTTTTATAGCCATTAGAGATATTTTTCAAATTATGACACCAAACGATTCCGTACCGAAAAAAAAGACAAACACACAGTCTAATAAAAAGAAAAACCAACCGAAATTCAACTACTTATGGCTCTATGCAGCGCTCATTATAGCCTTGTTGTTATTTATGCAAAATCCAGGATCATCAAGCCAAAAAGAGGAGATTGGAAGCGTGAAATTAGAACGTCTTATTACTAATAAAGATATTGAATCAGCACATTATATTCAAAAAGATAACCGAGTTGAGATTTTTTTAAAAGAAAAATCTATTAAAACCAAACCGGAATTTGATAAATTTCGCGAAAAAAATGTGAAAGGACCTCAATATAGTATTACTATTTCCGATTTCAGCGTCTTTAATTCTAATGTTAAAGATATTCAAGAGCAAGCGGTTTTAGATTATTTAAAAGCAAATCCCGATGCTAAAGAAACCACCGTTAGAATTGATTATAATTTTGATATTAAACAAGATACAAGTAGGAGTTGGGGAGTAGAACTCTTTTGGATTATTCCCATGATTTTTCTAGCGTTTCTATTCTTCTCTACTTTTAGAGGGATGCGCGGCGGAGGACCCGGCGGCATCTTTAATATTGGAAAATCTCGTGCCCAGCTGTTTGACAGTAAGAATAATGACAATGTTTCTTTTAAAGATGTTGCAGGATTAGAAGGTGCAAAATATGAAGTGGAAGAGATTGTAGATTTTCTTAAAAATCCAAAAAAATATACAGAATTAGGAGGTAAAATTCCAAAAGGCGCATTGTTAGTAGGTCCTCCCGGAACCGGTAAAACTTTGTTGGCAAAAGCAGTTGCCGGAGAGGCAAAAGTGCCTTTTTTCTCACTTTCCGGCTCCGATTTTGTAGAGATGTTTGTAGGAGTGGGCGCTTCGCGTGTGCGCGACCTGTTCCAAACTGCAAAATCCAAAGCGCCCTGCATCATCTTTATTGATGAAATTGACGCCATTGGAAGAACCCGCAGCAGAAACGTCATCTCAGGTGCTAACGATGAAAGAGAAAATACGTTGAACCAGTTGCTTACAGAAATGGACGGCTTCTCTACTAATACCGGCGTCATTATCTTAGCCGCCACCAACCGCGCCGATATATTAGATAGAGCGTTGTTGCGCGCAGGACGCTTCGACCGCCAAATTCACGTAGAATTACCAAATGCCAACGAACGTAAGGGCATTTTTGAAGTGCACGTAAAAAACTTAAAACTTAGTCCCGAAGTGGATTTGGAGTATTTTGCCAAACAGACTCCGGGTTTTTCAGGCGCTGATATTGCCAACGTATGCAACGAATCTGCATTGATTGCAGCACGACACGGAAAGAAAAAAGTTGAAAAAGAAGACATTTTGGCTGCCATTGACAGAATTATTGGAGGTTTGGAAAGACGCGGAAGTATGATTTCACCCGAAGAAAAAAAAGTGATTGCTTACCACGAATCCGGACACGCCGCGGTGGGCTGGCTTTTGGAACACGCATCGCCGTTGGTAAAAGTTACTATTGTGCCACGCGGAAAATCGCTGGGCGCAGCATGGTATCTTCCCGAAGAAAGACATATTACGACTACCGAACAAATGGTGGATGAACTTACCGCCACACTTGGAGGACGCGCCGCAGAAGAAGTTGTGTTTGGAAAAATATCTACCGGCGCTCTGAGCGACCTTGAAAAAGTGACCAAACAAGCGTATGCCATGGTGGTTTATTACGGTCTGAATGAAACCATTGGAAATATGAGTTTTTACGATTCAACCGGACAACAAGAATATTCGCTTACCAAACCTTACAGTGAAAAAACTGCGCAACAAATTGATGAAGAAATAAGTAAACTTATTGAATCATCTTACAAACGAGCAAAAGAGATTTTGGTAGAGCATAAAGAAAAACTAACCCAATTAGCTGAAATTCTTATTGAAAAAGAGGTTATTTTTGCCGAAGATTTGGAAACCATTTTTGGTAAACGAAATCAATTTTAATTATTCCTGTATTTCCAACAATTCTACTTCAAAAATCAATGTGGCGCCCGGTTTAATCAAATTTCCTGTACCTCTGTCGCCGTAACCCAAATCGGAAGGGATATACAACATAAATTTAGAACCCACAGGCATCAATTGTACGCCTTCTGTCCAACCTTTTATTACCTGATTTAAAACAAAAACTGCGGGTTCGCGGTTAACCGATGAATCAAATACTTGCCCTTCAAGTGTTTTTCCGGTATAATGCACTTTTACTTTGCTGGTGGCTTCCGGTTTTGGACCTGTACCCATTACAATGGCTTCATATTGTAATCCTGAATCCGTTTCTTCCACGCCGGCACGTTTTTTGTTCTCTAATAGAAATTGCTTTCCTTTCTCTTTTTCAATTTCAATTTGTTTGTTTTGCTTGTTCGTTACTTCTTCTTGAATAATGTTGAAACAGGCTTGCATCTCTTCCATTGAGAATTTATTTTCTCCTTTTAAAGCATCGAGATACCCTTTTTGAAATGATTCAAAATTAAGTTCAATTCCCAAACTTTCTCCGAAGTTAGCGCCCAAAGCGTAACTGTTTTTTTCTACTTGTGTCATGTTTTGTGATTTTACGGTAAATGTTATTCCAATAAGGAATAAACTGATTAAAATTAATACTGATTTTTTCATTTTTTATTTTTTTAAAATTACAGTTAAAAATAACGATGAATTTTAGAAATTATTACACTAAATTTTATTCACAAATTTTATTTACATGGTAGGTTTTTTTCAAAAAAAAACCAACATAATTTTTTTTGTGTTTCTTTGCCACAAATTTTTTTTTGTGCTGACACTTTCTCAAATTTCACAACTTCAACGAAAAATTAAAAAAAGTAAAAAAATAGCGGTTTGTACTCATTTTAATCCTGATGGGGATGCTATCGGGGCTTCATTGGCATTGCGCTCTTATTTTACCAAACACGGAATTGAAGTAGAATGCGTGATTCCAAACAATATGCCGGAGTTTTACCAATGGATGCCCGGCGCTGATACCATTATCAACGCTCAAAAACAATTTAAAGAAGTAAAAAAAATACTTCATGATGCCGATATTCTTTTTTTAGTAGATATGAGCGCAGAACACAGAAGCGGAGTGGACTTGGAAAAAATTTTACTTGAAACAAACGCTTTTAAAGTTTTGATTGACCACCACCCCAATCCAACGGCAAAATGCAACATTATCTATTCTATCGTTAATACTACCTCTACTTGTGAAAATGTGTATCGCTTTTTAACAGAAATTAACAATAAACCTTTTCTTAACAAAGAGATTGGAACATGTATTTATACGGGAATTATTACCGATACCGGTTCATTAAGTTTTTCGTGCAATAACCCTGAAACTTATACTTTGTTAGCAGAGTTAATGGAAATAGGCGTAAATGGAGAGGATATTCACCGCGAAATCTATGACAACTATTCAGAAAGTCGTATTCGGTTGCTGGGATTAGCCTTGAATAAACTCAAAGTTTTTCCTCATCTTGGAACTTCATACATGTATCTAACCTTAGAAGAAATGAAAAAAAATGGTTTTAAAGAGGGTGATACCGAAGGATTTGCGAATTATGGAATCTCGCTGAGAGGTATTTTTTTTACGGCATTTTTTACAGAAAGAGAGAAACGTATCCGAATATCGTTTCGTTCAAAAGGAAACTTTGATGTAAATCAATTTGCGCAAACTTATTTTCAAGGCGGCGGACACAAAAACGCTGCCGCATCCTTTCATGATGATACGTTAGCTAATACTATCAAATACTTTGAAGAGATTATTCACAACCATCCGAAATTAAGAAGTTAAAAAATGTTACAGCTAACGTTAATTTTTAGGGGACTCCTAATAATTTATTTTTAGGAATCCCCTAAAAAAGGTAACCTTTTTAAGACAGCCCCAAGTTATTAATTTTTTACTATTTTTTTCATTACAATACCCTGATCGGTAATCACTTTCATAAAATAGATTCCGGATTGCAGATGGGAAATGTCAATAGTTGCAGTGGACAAGTGGACGAGTGGACAAGTGGACAAATAAAGTTTTCTACCATAAATATCAAATATATCTACACTCTCAACTCTAATATCTACACTCTCAATTCTCAACTCTCCGCTCGTTGGGTTCGGATAAATTTGTAAATCATAATTCGTAAATAATTCAATTCCATCTTCATAGAGGAATGTTACATGTATGGTATGGTCTTCCATTATATTTTCGAAGGTATAACTGCCTGCGGTTACGGCGGCGGGATTGTTCGCGCCATCTATTAAGACTTGATCTATTTTGTAGTTACTGTCGGCAGTGAAAGTAAAGGTACTATTTTCTCCTGCGGGTACTGTTATAGTTCCGGCAGGATTTATGGTTCCGTTTTCTCCTGCGGTGGCAGTAATGGTGTAAGTAGAAACTCCTAATTGTAGATGAGGAGGCATCTCTACCAGATTTCCAAACAATCCAGGCAAAAAACCATTGGCAGTAGTCCAGCCGTTTGAAGCAGTGAAGCGCTCACCCAGCGTGCCATCTTCATTGATCTCCTCAACAGTGAAATCTATACCATTAAAATCAGAACTGTCCCATGTTGTTTCTCCTAATGGATTTAACATTTTATCGAATGCAATGTTACTTTCGAGTGTGCCGCCGCTATTTGCTCCAAGTACTCTTCCGAAATCTTCACTTGTGCAAGTTATACCAGAATTCAAAGCCGCACATCCTTCAATTTTGCTTCCGCTTCCCAAACTTCCCACCACACCGCCTATATTATATTTGCCTTCGCGGTAAGCATCTACCGTACCTGCTGAATAGCAATTCGATATTGTGCAGTTTTGGGATACGTACCCCACTACGCCACCTGCACAAGCCAGATAAGCCATAGTGGGAACAGTAGCCGTTACCGCCATCATGGAATAGCAGTTGGATACTGTGCAGGATGTATAACAGTCTCCCACTATGCCCCCCGCATAAGAAAGCAAATTGAGACCTGGAGTCATAGCCGAAGCATTTATCATTCCTGTTGTATAACAGTTTGATATGCTGCCATAGCTGCTAAGCCATCCTGCAATGCCGCCCGCCTCAAAATTGGTGGATTGAGGGGAGCATCGAATATCGGCGTCTTCAATACCCAAATTTTTAACGGTTCCACTATAAATAAATCCGAACAATCCTACAGAAACAAGTGTAGTATTGTCAATTTTCAATCCGGTAATTATTTTACCGTTACCGTCGAAATTACTTCGAAAGCGGCTGGATATTGATCCTGCATTGATTCCAATGGGAGTCCATCCTTCGCCTTCCTGGTAATCAGAGAGGTCAATGTTGTTAATAAGGATGTAATACTTGTTGGTGGCATTGTAAGCAACATCTCCATTGTTTACAAGAGTTGCTAATAATGCAAGCTGTTTAGCGTTGGCAATTTGATAAGGATTCTCCTCTGAGCCGTCGCCTCCTGCAAATTCGTCGTCGCCGGGAATTTTTAGATGTGCCGGCATATTTACCGTATTGCCAAACAATCCAGGCAAGAAACCATTGGCAGTAGTCCATCCGTTTGGAGCTGTGAAGCGATCACCCAACGTGCCATCTTCATTGATCTCCTCAATAGTGAAGTCTGTTCCGTTTATATCTGAACTATCCCATGTTGTACCGCCTGAAGGGTTTATCATTTTGTCGAATGCAATGTTATTATTGAGGGTGCCGTTGACATTCCCAACCACTCGCCCAAAGTCTGTTGTACTGCCGGTACAAGTTATGCTTGGATTTAATGCTGCACAGTTTAAAATTGTCATATCTGTTGCAGCGTTTCCCACTATACCGCCTGCGTAAGCTGAGTTGATAGATGAACCGTTCACCGCTCCTGTGGAATAGCAGTTTGACACGGTATTGAAAGCTCCACCGTATGCTATTAAACCACCTGCATAAATTCCGGAAGTACC
>WRNX01000070.1 GCA_009776395.1 Lentimicrobiaceae bacterium | reverse complement strand
TTGAGTTCGCTATTAAAGACCAATTGCGTGATTCCATATCTATCTCGCAAATCAAGAAAGAGCATACCGCCCAATTTTCTATTTTTTTGCACCCACCCGCAAAGTGTAACAGGTTGATTTACATTATTTATTGTGAGTTCCCCACAAGTATAATTTCTTAGCATTAGTTATGTTTTGTTAAAAAGTGCGCAAATATCCATAATTTTTTTATAAAATAGCCAAAGTTCTGTTAATACGGAATCCCATTCGTGAAAGTATTGTCCGAACGATTCTCACTTCCAATATCATCATTCATGCTGGAATCGTAAACATCGAAACTTTGATTGGGCGTAATTCCCTCAAACGATGAATCTTGATTCATCCCAAAGTCAAGATCCGTAAATCTGGTATATTGACTTTGAAAACGGATGCGAATATTGTCGGTAGCACCGTGTCGGTTTTTTTGAATCATAATATCTGCCAATCCTTGTGAGGGTACATCTTCATCTTCAAAAGTTGCCAACCCATAGTATTCGGGGCGGTATATAAACATCACAATATCGGCGTCCTGCTCAATAGAGCCTGACTCGCGCAAATCGGACAATTGAGGACGTTTGGAAGCAGAGCGTTTTTCTACTTCACGAGAAAGTTGCGATAACGCAACGACCGGCACATTCAAATCTTTAGCCAACGCTTTAAGAGAACGCGAGATGTAACTAATTTCCTGTTCGCGGTTTCCCTTACCTTTGTCGGTTTCAACTGCGGCTTGCATCAATTGTAAATAATCCACAATAATCAATTGAATGTCGTATTGATGTTTTAATCTTCGGCATTTAGCTCTTAAATCAAAAACCGAAAGCGCTGGCGTATCATCAATAATGAGGTTAGCGTTATTTAAAGGACCTAATTTGTTGGTCAATATCAACCATTCATCATCAGAAAGTCTTCCTTTTGCAATTTTTTCTGAGGGGATTCCTGTTTCTATGGAAAAAAGTCGGTGAACTAATTGGGAGGATGACATTTCCAATGAGAAGAATGCAACGGGGCGTTTGTAATCAATAGCGGCATTTCGGGCAATAGAAAGCACAAAGGATGTTTTTCCCATTCCGGGACGTGCAGCGATGATGATAAGATCTGATTTTTGCCATCCGCCTATTTTTTCATCAATTGCTCTAATTCCGCACGGAACTCCATGAAACTGTCCCTCAGCATCTTTCATCGCCATCAATTCCTCTAACGCTTTTTTCATTACAATATTCAACTCTTTACTGTCGCGTTTGAAATTTTCTTGAATAATACCGAAAAGGTTGGTTTCCGCTTTGTCTAACAATGCCAACACATCTTTCGAGTCTTCGTAAGCATCTTTAATAATAAGATTACAATTGTTAATCAATTCACGTAACACAAACTTTTCCATTACAATACGTGCGTGATACTCAATATTTGCCGAAGAAGCCACGCGATTGGTTAAGGAAGCCAAATAGGAAGGACCTCCCACAAATTCCAAATATTTCACTTTCCTCAAATGTGAAGTTACCGTGAGTAAATCTATAGGCTCCGATTTATTAAACAGTTCTACAATTGCTTTATAGATATGAAAATGCGCTTCTTTGTAAAACATTCTTGGAGAAAGAAAATCAACTACTTGCCCCACAGCATCGGCATTAATTAAAATAGCGCCCAACACTGCCATTTCTAAATCTAATGCCTGTGGTGTGAGTTTACCAGTAACTCCCAAAGTAGATTCTATGGTATTATAATTTATTCTTTGCTCTGTTCTTTTTGCTGTAATGTTTTCGTTTGCCATTGATTATAAATATATAATGTTTCAAAAATATTTTCGACAAAAATAAGTTTATAAAGATACTTTTGCAGGTCTTTGTTAATATGTTGAAAAAATTATCAATTCAATTTAATATTCCTGCTTCGCCTTACTATTCCTCAAAATCGTTACGATTCCGCTCAAAAACTTCTTTCTTACGCCATCTAATGTGTATAAATATACATCGCAGCCGTAATAATAAGTTCCTTCCGGTAATGGACGATGCGTATATTCATCCGTACCATCCCAATGAATATCAGGATCTTCTGTTCTAAATACCCTTCGTCCCCAGCGGTCGTGAACATCCAAACTTATCTTTTCTACATTGGTGTATGGAAAAGGATACCAGGTTTCATTATAATTATCACCATCCGGCGTAAATACGTTGGGCAGTGAATAAGTATCGCATTCATCTACATCAAAACAAAGTTTGGGTGTCATTTTAGAATAATTGCCCGCCTCATCCTTAATGAGCATGGTATAACATCCGGTAACAGACGGAAGATTTTGAATAATATGACTGCAAGAAAACGGATAACAACTTTCAAAGTTAGAAAAAGAATCAATACATGATAACGGCGTATTGTAATTGGGTTGATAATAGATATAGTATTGATAAACATCCAAATAAGAATCAGGGTAAGGAAAACTCCATAAAAAAGTTACATTTTTGCAATCGGTTTTTATTTCAGTAACCGGAGTATCGGGAGGAATGTTATCTATGGGGATACCGCAGGCGCTTTGCGAACGATTATAGAGAGGCGCAACCGTATCGGGAACCACATATTGCCCCACCGATTTCACATAGTAACAATATGAATCACCGTTGGTTAACTCTGTATCTTCATAAAATTTGTTACCTGTTGTGGCAATAGAATCAAATTGTTGAGTTTTATCATTAAAACGATACAGGATGTAAGCGCTGTTTTCCCAGGGAACTTGCTCGTTCCACGTTAATCGCAATCGTTTATCTGTTTCATAAATAGATAAAAAGATAGAAGAAGCGGGGTTGGAAACTTCAATATGTTCCATCTCGCCTGTTTTATTTTCGCCCCAAAATTCTATGAGATACTTATATTGAATATCTTCAGTATTTAATCCTTTATCAATAAATGAAGTATCTAATAAAGAATATGTTGAATATAAATATTCAAAATTATTTAGATTATTTTCGGAACGAAAGATCCGATATTCATAGTTGGGTCCGGGGAAATTCAGCGTATCAATTTCAGGTGGAGCAAGCCACGAAATAAAAATAACTCCTTCGTTTTCAGAAGTTTGTTCTATATCCACGTGGGTTATCATGGGGGCGTCGGCAGCAATAGCGGCGCAAGTTTCGTTGGATGTTATACTTTCAGCGCCATCGTTAAAAACGGCTACAACGCGGTAGCAATACTCGCGCCCGTGCACCACTTGTGAAATAGCGCCGTCATCGGTATAAGTTGTGTCTGAAATACCCACTTTATCAAGCAGTTGAAAACCTGTCTGTGCATCAATTCCTGTTTCACAAAAATCAGGTTCAAAAGAGGAAGAACCTGCCTTTTTATAAATATGGATCTCTTTAACATTATTACATTGATACTTATCCCACTCTAAAACGATGCTGTTTTTAATCGGGGTAGCGTTCAAATTTTGAGGAGGCGGAGCAATTACATTAATATTTACTGTTTTAAAGTATGCTAAATCTACTTGTGGTCCGTTATCTATTGCTTTCAATAATAATTGATAAGGATTTTTTTGAACGTGAACACACTTTGTAGCCCAAATAAATTCGGTATGAAAGGGAGGATTTCCCGACACATTTATTGGAATTGCCGGATTGGGTACCAAATAGGGACCTCCTGTTGCCGTAAGGGTTACCTGAGAGGAGGTTTCGTCCGTTACCAAAATATCGAGAGAGAGAAAATCTCCTGCCACTACGCAAGTGTCAGTACAAAAGATTTGTGGCGGTTTATTATCACAAGCGGCAATGGTAATTTGCATATCGCGCACTACGCTTCCCATAAATTGTCCGTTTCTATATTCGGAAATTTGAATGGCAATATTGTATTCGCCTTGCATGACAGGGGTTTCCCAAATTAAATCTCCGGTAATTTCATCAATATTAATATATTGTGATGCCTGTGGTAAGGAATAACCCGGAATAGAAAGTCCGTCCAATCCACGACAATCTATCAGTTTATACGATAGCGAGTCGCCGTCGGGGTCGTAAGCGCCTACGTTATGATAATAAGTAGTTCCGACGCAACCGTTGTCTAACGGCGGGTTTAATAAAATAACCGAACTGTTAGATCCCAGAAACGGATTAATAACGACGATGGTTTCAATAAAAAAGGGAATATTTACCGAATTGGGAATATTAATGATACCTGCATTTCGATTTGGATCTTCAAAAGTAACCGAATAGATGCCATACGAGGAGTAGGTATGATTGGCAATATAAGTATTTTTAGAAATATCGGTTCCTACCGTTATTTTAGAAAGGCGTTGAATTGTACTGTTAGTATTATCACCCCATAGTACATCAATTTCGGGTCTGTCTGCGGTGCTGGGGGTGTAGGTATAGGTGATAATGGTAAATTCGTATGTTAGTCCGTACAGATGTTTACAGGTAATTTCGCCTGCGCGCTGGTGGGTGGCAAATCCTGCATATCCTAAAAAAATGAATCCGAAAAAGAGTACAAACTTACGCCATACTTCAGCAGCACAAAAACAAGTATGAAATGTTGTATTTTTTTTCATTCGGCAAAATAACAAGAAAATATTAAAAATCCAGCACAAAAAAAACAAATACAAACACATTTGTTAAAAAAAGATTATTTTTGCACCCTATTTTAATAAATTTATGATTTAAGTGTATGAGTAATGGTTGAGTTACGTTGTGTGCCGTTTTGTGTTGATAACTTTTCTTATTTTGTTGATATTTTTTGCAACAATTTTTTGACCCGTCCTAAAAAAAGTTTACATGTTAATACTGATATAAATTTACAATCATTTTTCCCTTTTTGCATTCTGCAAGGCGATCGCAAGGGTCGCCCCTACCTATAAAAAAAGGGAGAATCGTCATTAGGCAAATTGCGAGCGAGCATCATTCCTTTTCCCCCGTTCGCCTGAGGTTGTAACACTGTTATTTGGCGGCGATGGAATCGCCGCCAAGTTATCTATATAGGTTCTACCTATACACAAAACTTACTTCTCTTAAATTTGCAGCCAAACGATGTAACCCGTCTTGTATCCGTAGCGTAGTTTGTTTTGTTGGTTTACGTTTTCCCGAAGAATAATGCCAAAGTTGCTTTTGGTTTATACCTGTTACTTTTTCAAGTCCTGATTTTGATAGAATATCCGAATAATAACTAAGAAAAGAGGATACATCATATTGTATATCAAATTCTAATTCAGGCATCGTTTTACCTTCTTTTTCACGCATTATTTTTTCTTCTGTTACACAATCATAAAAATCTGCAATAGATGCTTTTGCTGTGCTGCCGAAGCCTGCAAGTGAAAAGTCAAAATCATAACAATCCATAAACGCACTGTATTTTCCGTCTTTACCGCATTCTACTATTACTTTTACTTTTTTCATATTATTAGGTCTTTGAAATTATTTTTTTATATATTGATTAAAGTTTAACACCCGATGTTTTTTCAATATTTCTTTTGGTTCCGGTTGCAAGTTCCTGTGAGGGATGCCTTGGTATTCTAAAACGTTTTTTGGTGATTATACTATACCAACAATCATGCTCGCTACCATGTTCAAGAAAATAACACCCTGCTTTACTTAATTTTCTTATAGCTTCTGATGTTTTCATCTATTTAATAGATTATATATTTATTATGGCGCAAAGATAACTATTTTTCTACTAATGAAGAATATTTTTTAAAATAAATATTGCTGAAAATGAATAAATTAAAACCAATCTACCACGTTTATCCAAAAATATTCCAAATTTTTGGAAGAAATTTGGAATATTTTGCGTTCGTCGTGTTTTGGCTTGTTGTAATCTGATGGGCACCCCGTTCTCCTGAGGTTGTAACACTGTTGTTTGGCGGCGATGGAATCGCCGCCAAGTTATCTATATAGGTTCTACCTGTATAACCAAAAAAATATTTAACCGAAATAATCAAATTTGGTTTGGATTTTTAAAAAATAAATACTATTTTTGCCCACGATTATTAAAAAAAAAACTTAACTTTTGATTATGAAAAATGAAATGAAATATTTTAATAGACACATTGATAAAGAATTAACGAAATGGATGGATAGTGAAAAACATAAACCCATATTATTGCGTGGAGCACGCCAAACTGGAAAGTCATCGGCGGTAAGAAATTTGGCAAATAAATTTGAGTTTTATGTTGAGGTAAATTTTGAGGTAAACATAACAGTAAGAGAGGTTTTTGAACATTCAGATTTAACACCGCAAATACTTTGCGAAAAATTGTCATCAATTTTTGAAATCCCTATTGTAGAAGGAAAGACTTTGTTGTTTTTGGATGAAATACAATCGTGTATTCCTGCTATATCCTCTTTGCGTTTTTTTTATGAGATGATGCCAAATTTGCATGTAATAGCAGCCGGATCTTTACTTGAATTTGCATTAGAAGAAATTCCCTCTTTTGGTGTTGGAAGAAT
>WRNX01000069.1 GCA_009776395.1 Lentimicrobiaceae bacterium | reverse complement strand
TCTGCATTACAGAACACCATCTTTTTTACTTTCGATATAAAAAACAAGTCCAACACCGATTATCACGATTTTTACGCCGGATTTTTCAACGACTTTGATATAGGATATCCAAGGGATGAGTATGTGGGTTGTGATACTTTGTTGAATTTGGGGTATGGATATAATGGTACGGAAATAGATGGACAAGGACAAACTTATGCGTATGGCGAAAACCCACCCGCACAAGGTTTAATGTTTCTGAATCAAAAAATGAGCGCTTATATGTATTTCAATAATGCTTCTGGCGCTATGGGCGATCCATTCTTTCCTATTCAATATTACAATAGATTACAGGCAAAATGGAATGATGGCACACCGCTTACCTGGTGGGGGAGTGGTTTTAATCCGGGTTCGGAAGATTATACAAATTTTGCATATAGTGGAAATCCCGTTGAAAAAACAGGCTGGACAGAATTTACGCCAATCGATACAATATCTTACCCCAATCCTCCTGAGGACAGACGTTTTGTGATGAGTACCGGACCTTTTGAGTTTAAAAAGGGGGAAACATTAAGTATTGATATTGCTTACCCTTATGCCCGCAGCAATGCCAAAAGTAATTTAAGTTCTTTGTTGCAATTAAAACTAAATGTAGAGGATATTCAAGAATATTTTGACGAAAATATTGCCGGCATCAAAGATTACTCTAAACATCCTAATAATCATTTACTTAAAATCTATCCCAATCCCTCCAATGGTCAATTTACCATAAAAAGTGAAAAAATAATAGAAAGTTTTGAGTTGTATGATGTAATGGGTAAAAAAGTTTACAGTGATAGCCCCCAAACAGAATCCACCCAAATTAGTACGAAATTACCATCAGGTTTGTATTTTTATCGTGCTGTTTTGCAAGATCATTCTATAAGTTCGGGAAAAGTTGTGGTGCAGTAAATGGGTTTTTGAGGGAGTTTTTTTAGCACGCAGATAACGCAGATTGAACAGATTTTCACAGATTATTTCATTTCAGGTTAAAAAATGTAATTTTGCCACACTCATTTTTTAATACAAATGAACAGTTTACGAGAACTCATAAAACGCTTTTTTCATCTTTTTGTGTTTTTAGTATTGCAAATTTTTGCACTCGTTCTTTTTTATCAAAATAATAACTATCAACATTTTGTACTTTCATCTACCCTGCAAAAGGTTACCGCTCCCGTACAAAAATTTGCCAATATTTTTTACAAACAGTTTCACTATTCAAGTGATAATGCACTATTAGTGCAACAAAATATGAAATTGTTGAGCGAAAAAGAGAATATGTTTATTTTTTCGGAAGATTCTGTTCATGCTGTTTTTACAGGTGAAAATAAAAATAAACGCAAAATGTATGATATTACTTCTGCGCATGTAGTCTTCAATACTATCAATAAAACAAACAATTACATCATTATTGACAAAGGGAAAAAAGATGGGGTAAATCACGATATGGCAGTAATTTCTCCCGCAGGCGTAGTAGGTGTTGTGAGCGATGTTTCCGAAAATTTTAGTACGGTAATCTCTTTACTCAACCAAAATTCACGCATCAGCGCTAAAATAATACCTATCAACCAAATCGGAATAGTAGTGTGGACGGATTATGATCCTACTATTGCGCAAGTAATTGATATTCCACAACATTTAATGGTTGCAGTGGGAGATTCGGTGGTTACCAGCGGTTATTCCGATGTTTTCCCAAAAGATATTTTGATTGGTACTGTAATTGAAAAATATGATAACCCGAACAACACTTTTTTAACTATTAAAATAAAATTAGCCACCGATTTTAGAAACCTTTACAACGTGTTTCTAATCTCAAATCTATATAAAGCAGAATTAGATACTTTAAAACAAAACTTTAAGAATGAATAGATTCAGTAAAAACTTTTCTCGTTTTTTTATTCTTTTACTGCTTCAAGTATTTGTTTTTAATTATGTGCAGTGGTTTGGGTTTTTAAATCCTGCAGTCTATTTGTTGTTTCTCATTCTGCTTCCTTTAGAGATTCCAAAACCTGTTCAATATATCCTCGCATTTATTACGGGATTTATTGTTGATTCTTTTTTAAAAACCTACGGAATACAAGCGTTCGCCTGTGTTTTAATGATTTTTCTGAAACCTTATATTATTCTTATTTTAAATGGGTTAAAGCCATTGGAAGCGGGGGTAAAACCAGTTCCGGGTGTAAAAGATTTTTATTGGATTTTAGTATATACGCTTCTTTTAGTGTTTGTTCAACAAATAACGGTTACCCTGTTAGAAACATTTCAGTGGGCACAATGGTGGCGTATTATTTGGAGTTCGATCGCCAATACATTCTTTACTACGTTCATTATCTTATGCTTGGAATATATTTTCTATTCAAACAAGAAAAAATAATCATTCACCTTAATAATTATCAAAAAACTATTGTATGAAACCTAAAATGGTCATTGGAAATTGGAAAATGAATAAATCGTTTGAAGAAGCCGACGATTTAATCATTGCTATCGGCGAGCAGATTGCCGGCTTAAAATTGGAAACCGGCGTAGTATTATGCCCTCCGTACATTTATTTGGAATTGGCTACCGATCATGCGCAGGAAGCAGATTTTACTGTGGGTGCGCAAAATTGCAGCGAATACAAAAACGGCGCCGTTACCGGCGAAATTTCCGCCGAAATGTTGGCGCATTTAGAAGTTGAGTTTTGTATCATTGGACATTCGGAAAGACGAAAATTTTTCGATGAATCGAATCAAACAATCGCTAAAAAAGTGGATCTATTATTAGAAAATCAATTGATTCCTGTAGTGTGCTGCGGCGAAGTGATTGAAGAAAGGAAAGCCGGTAAACATTTTGAAGTGGTTGAAAATCAGATTAAAGAATCGTTGTTTCATCTAACGAAACAGGATTTTGAAAGCATTGTAATTGCTTATGAACCGGTGTGGGCAATTGGCACGGGCGAAACGGCTACTCCTGAGCAAGCGGAAGAGATGCACGCCTTTATCCGACAGTTGGTTGAGAAAAAATATGGAACAGAAATCGCTTTTTCCACTTATATTTTGTATGGTGGCAGTTGTAATGCGCAAAATGCGTTGGAACTGTTTACTCAACCCAATGTAGATGGCGGACTCATTGGCGGCGCCTCATTAAAAGCGAACGATTTTGTTGCTATTATTGAAGCGGCAGAAACGGCGATAAAGGAAAATTAATTTTTACCGCTGCAACCGTATAATCTGATAAAATTTAAAGAAGAAATATCAATTTTGTTTTCGCAATGGCTTAAAAACAGGTTATTTCGGACAATAGTGATTTTCGAAATAAATCCTATTTTACCATGCAAACAAAGGGCGATGCGCCATCATTGCTTTCACTTTTTGAGCCACTTGTGCTATCACATTTTCATTATTGATATTAGAAATAACCTCATCAATTAATTCTACAATCGTTTCCATTTCATGTTCTTTCAATCCTCTTGTAGTAATTGCCGGCGTTCCTACTCTAATTCCCGAAGTGGTAAAGGGGGTACGGCTATCGAAAGGTACCATATTTTTATTAATGGTAATATCTGCAAGAACCAATGTGTTTTCTACTTGTTTGCCTGATATTTCTGGAAATTTTGAACGTAAATCTATTAACATCAAGTGGTTATCTGTTCCTCCGCTAATCACTTTATATCCTCTATCAGTAAATGCTTTCGACATTGCCTGTGCATTTTTAGCCACTTGTTTAATGTATTCCAAGTAGGTATCTGATAATGCTTCGCCAAATGCGACTGCTTTAGCGGCAATAACGTGTTCCAGCGGACCGCCTTGCACTCCGGGGAATACGGCAGAATCTAACAGTTGGGACATCATTTTTATTTCGCCTTTTGGAGTGGTAAGTCCCCAGGGATTTGGAAAATCTTTACCCATGAGAATAAGCCCTCCGCGTGGTCCGCGCAAGGTTTTGTGTGTAGTGGTGGTAATAATGTGGCAGTAAGGTACTGGATTATTTAGTAATCCTTTGGCAATCAATCCGGCAGGGTGAGAAATATCGCCCATCAGGATAGCGCCGATTTTGTCTGCAATTTCGCGCATTCGCTTCCAATTCCAATCTCGCGAATAGGCTGAGGCGCCCCCGATGATCAACTTAGGATGTTCACGAAGCGCAACATCTTCCATTTTATCGTAGTTAATCACACCGGTTTCTTCTTCCACGCAATAAGCAACGGCTTTATACAAAATACCGGATGAGTTAACAGGGGAGCCGTGCGACAAGTGTCCGCCGTGCGACAAATCCAAGCCCATAAAGGTATCGCCGGGTTTAAGGCAGGTAAGTAATACCGCCATATTTGCCTGTGCTCCGGAATGCGGCTGCACATTTGCCCATTCTGCGCCAAATAACTCCTTAGCGCGGTCAATGGCAAGTTGCTCAGTCTTATCCACAACCTGGCAACCCCCATAGTATCTTTTTCCGGGATAACCTTCTGCATACTTATTTGTTAAAATAGAACCTTGTGCTTCCATAACTTGATCGCTCACAAAATTCTCTGAAGCAATTAACTCTATACCATGTGTTTGGCGGTTACGCTCCTGTTGAATCAATTCAAATACTTGTGAATCTCTTTTCATACGACAGATTTTGACTTTGTGGAGCGTACGGGAGTCGAACCCGTGACCTTTAGACTGCCAGTCTAACACTCTAGCCAACTGAGCTAACGCCCCATCTTGAAATGGTCGGCAAAAATAGTAAAATTATTCAACCGAAATTATCTCCATCTCAAAAATAAGCGGGGAATAGGGCGGAATAACATAATCGGCGCCCCTGCTTCCATAAGCCAATTTAGATGGAATAAGCACTGTTGCCTTGTCGCCGCCTCTCATTAACAATAAGGCTTTCTCCCAACCGGGAATCACCTGACCTTCGCCCACAGTGAGTTCAAAAGGGGTACCTTGTTCAATGGAACTATCAAACACTGAGCCATCTATCAATTTTCCGGTATAATGTACCGAAACTCTTGAACCATTTGTTATCACATTACCCGAACCGGAAACATTCTTCATAAAATAGAGCCCGTCGTCGGTTGGTTTTACTTTTATTTTGTTCTTTACAATATAATCGTTAATCAAACTGTCTTCCGAAACTTTATATCCCTCAACCATAGCCTCATATTGTTTTGCTCTTTCTGCTTGCATCTCCTCATATTCTTCTTTGGGTAAAATATGATTCAACTTCATATCGAAATACAGATCTTTGTTATCAAATGGAAACTCTTGTCTCCAGAAATAGTAAAAGAAAGTATCTCCGTTCATAATAAATGTAGCGCTATCGCCGAGGTGCATCTTTTGAATTGCTGCAAAAATATCTCCTGGATACAAAGATTCAACAATCATTTCATTGAGAGGCGCATTCTCAAATAATACAGAATCTTTCGTATGTAATCCAAAAGTCATTTCAACAATATCTCCTAATTGAGGCTGTGCTTCTTCTTTATTCACAGTATAAAATTTGTAATAGAAGCCTTGTTTGTCTTTTTTAAAACCGGGATACTTGGAACAGGAAGTTCCCACTACTAATAGCGCCATTATGGCGATCATTAATTTGGTAAAATTTTTCATCATTATAATATTTTAAAGTTTATATATATTCATTAAATCACTAACCATTAATCACTAATCATTATTTTCATAATTATCGTTTGGTACGGTTTAATTTTATTTCCATCTCCGCTGGCACCGCAGGCTAAATGGGAAGGAATAATAAGTCGTGCTTCAGCGCCTTTATTCATAAGTTGAACCGCTTCGTGCAAGCCCAAAATCTCTTCTGATTTTTCTACCGCAAACTGTTTTAATCCATCTTCATTTGAGTCATATATCTTCTCTCCATTCAACAAAAAAGTACTATATTTTAAAGTTACGATTTCTCCCGATTCAATATTTTTTCCAACACCATTTTTCGTAATTTCATATCGTAGTCCTGTATTGGTTTGTTTCATTTCCCATTTATGCCGTTTCAAAAAAAGTTCAATATCTTCATTTTCTAATTCTAAAATTTTTTGATTTCCCAGAATAAACGGGTTTGTTTCTTCAACTTTTGTTGATGAATTTTCAATAACGCCTGTATGCGTGGAATTATTGCATGAAAAAAGCAGAAAGCAAAAAAGAATACAAATGAATTTCATTTTTTTAACTTTTAGTACCGCGAAATTACATTTTGTTTTTTCGATTCTTTCATTTGTTGCGATAATTCTTTTATTTGCCGCATAATTAGTAGTTTTTAATTCGTAATTGAAAAAACGGCGGCAAATATACATATTGAAAAGGGATTTGTTGAGGGGTAAGCAAATAATTATATTACTTTTCCTCGAAAGATAAAAAAAAAGAATATCTTCGCTGCCGATTAATCTTTGTAATGTGTATTTATGAGAAAAATTTTATGAAAAAAAATACACCCTTTCTTGTTGATAACTTTTTTCAAAACCCCTTGATTTTCTCAAAAATTTGTGTAACACACACACACACACACACACACACACACACACACACAC
>WRNX01000068.1 GCA_009776395.1 Lentimicrobiaceae bacterium | reverse complement strand
AAAAACTATTTTTGTAAACTCATTTTAGGATTAAAAAATGATTGTAAATTTATATCAGGATTTAGGTATTAACATGTAAACTTTTTTTAGGACGGGTCAGTAGCCATTGGCTTGCTGTGTGTTGGGCAATATGGTGTTTTGCGTCGGCAAGTGTGTTGGAAAACACGATATTGCCCAAATGGGAAAGCGACGGCTGGAATTTTTCTATTCCTTTTTATCTATTTGCACTTGTTTTAAATCCTATCGGATTACTCGGCTTTTCAAGTTCCTTCTTATGTTCTAATAATTCTTTGAGAAGCACAAAAATCTCATTGGTTTTCGCATCGTTGTTTTCGAACTTTACATTGGTTTCCTGTATAAATTTTTCAATTTTTTGGTTAAGTTCTGCGTAATTTAAAGCATATTGGCGAATCATAACAAAGGCACGCATGATTTTACGATTTGCGTCTATTGCTGTTTCAGAATTTAAAACACTGCTTAACATTGCTACTCCTAATTCTGTAAAAGCGTAAGGAGGATATCTTATACCGCCCCAACTTGAGGTCGCAAATTGCGTCCTCAAGTCACTAAATTCCTGATTTGTTAATTGAAACATAAAATCATCGCCTTCAAAACGCGCAATATTTCTTCTTACAGCTTCTTTAAGTCGTTTTGTTTCCACTTCGTAACGTTTTGCCAAATCAAAATCAAGCATCACCTTCACACCCCGTATTTCGTGTATGCTTTGAATAATTGACATCTCAATAACATTTTCTTGTTTTCCGCTAGGTACTACTATGCTTGTCTCCATACTTCAAAATTTTCTGCAAAAGTAGTTTTTTTTCATTCCCTAACAAATTAAGTTTTTAAAGTTTGTTGGTTTTAAAGAAAAGTTATATTTTCGCAACTAAAAAAGTTCTTTGACATCATGAATTTTCCGATATTCCAAACTTTCCCGAACAAATCCTAATGACTTTCTTGGAGAATGAGTGAGTAAAGCGACCGCGATTACACTTTCAATCCTTTCTTGACTATTTGCCAAAATTAAAGCCTACACGGAATGCAAATGTGTGTCTTTCCGCAGGGATGCCAAAATGTTTATGGTAATTGTATGCAAATCCTGCAAAAAAAGTAGGTGTAAGGTTTATGCCAAGTTCTGTTTCCATACATAAACCTTTAAAATCGGTAACGCTATGATACAGTGAAATATTAGAGCCGCTCGCAACTTGCATACCATAACCTAACCGAAAGGCAGAATATACAGACATACATTTAAAAAAGGTAGGCGAATTTGCGCGAAATCCGGGCATGATTTGTAGATTTATTGCCCAAGAATTGAAACTTTCATAAACCTGAACATCGGTTAACCAATTTATTTTGAAGAAATCTACTGCAAAATAAGGATTAAAATGATGCATCACACGAATACCCAAAGCTGGGGCAAATATTTTGTATTTGCTGTTGCCTCCAATTCCTACATCCAAACCAAAAGCAGTTTTCTTAGCACAATCTGTAACATTTTGTCGTTTAGAATGTGAAATTCTTGTTTCTGTGGTAGTGTTAAAAATCTCCCGTGTTCCATTTGCGTAATTGATAACAAACACATCTTTTTTCCACAACGTTATCGTAGGTCCGTTGGAATTTTCAAATGCTTTATATTTTATTTCAGTCGGAGTGATTTCAGTTATGATTGCTTTGATTTCATTGCCGTCTTTCAGAAGGATTATATCATAAGCATTTGTTGTAACAGTACCGGTAGTTTGATAAACTATTCTTTCGCGTTCTAATGCGAGTTTTTCACGCTCTTGCACATCCAATCTTTCCTGCTCTAATGCGAGTTTTTCACGCTCTTGCGCATCCAATCTTTCGCGTTCCAATGCGAGTTCTCGTTCTAGTTCTTCTCTTGCATCTGAATAATTAACAATTTCACTGTATCTAAAAGGAAGAACCTCATTACCTACATTATCAATAAAGCCCCAATAATCATTACTTTTCACTGCTGCCACGCCTTCAGAGAAATTTTCAGCCATTTGAAAATTTAAAGGAATAACCTCTTCACCTGTTTTATCTATAAAACCCCACTTCCCATTGCGTTTCACGGCTGCCAAACCTTCAGAAAAATTTCCAACCCGTTGAAAATTAAATGCGGTAATTTCTTTTCCTGCCTTATTTATAAAACCCCACTTTCCATTGCGTTTTACGGCTGCCAAACCTTCAGAGAAACTCTCTGCCAGTTGAAAAGTAAATGGAATAACTTCTTTTCCGGTTTTATCAATAAAACCCCAAGAATAATTGCTCGAATAATTATCACTTAATAGCACAGCTGCCAACCCCTCAGAAAAATCTTTCGCTTCTTCATACTTACAAGAAATTACAGTCTCATGTGATAATTTGGCGACATATCCCCATTTGCCTCTAATTTTTATTTTTTCTAACTCCTGAGAGAAAGCGGTAGTTGTCATTATTATATATAGTGCGGTTAACAATGCAGAGAATATAAAACTTTTTTTCATTTCAAAATCCCTTATACGTGGCGGGCGCAACTTCTAATTTTGTCCTGCTCTTATGGCTTTACAGGTCTTGCCTCTGCATTTTAGCAGTTGCAAATACAAAAAATCGGAAGAAATTAGACGGAAATATCGTCTCAATTTCACTATAATTTACTGTTATGTAAGTTTTTATCCGCCATTGCATGCAACGACCTGCGGCTTCGCGAGGTGGCGGCGTCTCATTTCCCTTCCCTACGAGCAACCGCCGCGAAAATAGTAATTTCTTTCAAACGACGGTAATGCCGCCATCTTGCGAAACCGCCCGTTATACGCTGTAGCTGCCTTCCCACGAACCTTTCCTGTTTACGATGAAAACCCAAAACGGCGTTAGCCGTTGTGTGTCCTGTCAAAATCAGAATGAATTTTCACGAAAAAAGAAAATCAAAACTAAAAGAATGACGGCCTCCATTCTTGGGCGGAGGGTGGGCACTCCTCTCTACTCTTTTAACACTTTTCTAATCACCTGTCCTACTTCGGTGTATATTTTCAAAAAATAAACGCCATTCGGTAAGTGTGAAATATCTATCATAGTTTCAGAAGATATTTGAAACTCAATGAACAATAATTTTCTGCCGAAAACGTCAAATATTTCCACATCGTTAATTATCAAATCTTCACTTTCTACTCGTAATTCTCTTGTTGTAGGATTTGGATAAATTTGGATTTTGGCAGATGTCTCAAATTCTCCAATGCCCACGCCATCTACAAACAAAACTTTCTCAATATCGAAGGCTGGGTTATATGCGCCGTTACCGCCTTGTTTCGCGGTAATTATTGCTGTCCCTTTTCCGTGTATGGTCAAAATGTTACCCGATATGGTAGCTATGGCTAAATTACTTGAGGTGTAAGTTATCGAAAGACCGGATGTAGAGTAAGCTGTTAAGATAATGGGTGGGTCCGTTTCTAAAACGTTAAGTTCTTGATTCCAAATAATGGCTTGGTCGCGTTTGTTTACTGTAAGCGGTTTAATAACATCGGAAGCGGGATTGTAAGTTCCGTTTCCTACTTGTTTGGCAGTAATGGTCGCCGTTCCCGTGCCCATAATGGTAAGAATATTGCCGTTGATTATCGCTACACTCAAGTTGCTTGATATGTACGTTACCGGTAACCCTGAAGTAGAAATGGCATTGAGCGTAACAGGCTCATCTTCCATAAGAAACTCCAATTCTTGATTCCAAATGATTACTTGTTCTTGTTTGCTTACTGTAAGCAGTTTACTCACATCGGGAGCAGGATTATAATTCGCGTTTCCGGCTTGTTTGGCAGTAATGGTAGCCGTTCCCGCGCCTATAATGTACAATGTGTTTCCGGTAACGATGGCAATACTTGTGTTATCAGAGATGTAGCTCACAGTCAAGCCGCTGGTAGCCGTTGCCGTTAGCGTAATCGGGTCATCGCCCATTAGTGCTTCCAACTCTTGATTCCAAATAATAGTCTGATTCATAAGGTTACTTACAGAAAGTGGTTTACTCACATCAGGTGCAGGCTCGTAGAGTATATTTCCCTCTTGCGATGCAGTAATAGTAGCCACGCCAACGGAATGTAAGATTAAGATATTGCCGTTAATGGTCGCCACATCAGGATTACTTGATGTGTAGGTTACCAGTAAACCACTGGTAGCGGTTGCCGTCAGTGGTACGCTGCCTTCTTGAATGGAAAAGTTTAATGTCTGATTCCATTCTATTGTTTGGGGCATATAGGCGTATTCGGCGGCTCCAACATCTATTCTGCCTCCAAAAATACGCGGTGCACCGTAAATATCGGTTTCAGGGAGTCCTAAGCCCGAAGCATTGGGAATGCCGGTATTGATACATGCCGAGCCTTGTGTTAATCTCCAGTTGGCTTGCATTATTTGCAAATTTTCTTCTGCTGTAGCGCCACTACCTGCAAAAAGAGTAGGTGTATCAAAGAATGGATAGAAAATACCGCTTTGACTTCCTGTATTGTCAACGGATAAATTAATGTTGCCAATGCCGGTTTGTGAAACACCCTGTATTGCAGAATAATTTGTTGCACCCGTTGTACCGTAAAGTTGCGAAAATGAAGTGCCTTTTTTATTACCCCATACTAAACAGTCTGTTAAATAAGTGTTATTGTTGCAAACTATTCCACCGGCAACATTAGTCGTATAGTTTGTTATTGCTAAATTATTAACAATACTTGAGTTTACTATCTCCTTTGCAGTACTTGTTCCTGAAAAATATACTCCTCCAGCAGTATAATATCCTGAAGTGTGCGTATTGGTGGCTGTATTATTAGCTATAATGCAATTTTTTATTGTTGTGGTACCGGAAGTCCATATTCCTCCAACACAACTACCGGTATTTACACCATGCCAAGCATTATTATTCATCACGAAACAATTAGTTAACTTAAGAACAGAAGCATTATCAATACCGCCTGTATAATATCCTTCATTGTTAATTATTGAACAATCAATAAAAGTCGCATTACTACTTTCACAATATACTCCACCTCCCGTTTGTGAACCATTTCCATCAATAATACAATCAGTTAAAGTTGCAGTTGCATTGTAAATATAAACACCTCCACCATGGGTACTGCTACTCGTTCTATATCCATTATTGTTTATCTTGCAATTTTCAATATTACAATTTGTAATAGTAGTATTGTCACGATAGATGGATATACCGTGCAAATATGCTCCTGTAATTGAACAGTTGTGTATTTTTGTATTGCTTCCGCAAATAAGCGTCCCTGCATTACTTGATGCACCTTGTGCATTTGCTTGCAAGCTAAAACCATCAAAAGTAACAAGGTTTGTAAAAGGCTGATTCATATATACAGCCGCATTACTTCCACCATAGCCGCCATTAACGCCAATAATTACAGAAGATTGTCCATACTCGGTTACTCCGTAATCCATAGCAGGGCGTTCACTTAGCGAGGTTTCTATTCCTGTAAATCCTCCATAAATAGAAACTCCACTATTTGAAGAAGTAAGCATTACAGTTCCTGTATAGGTTCCAACAGCCACAAATATGGTATCTCCATTTCCCGCAAGTGAAAGCACTTGACCAAGATTTGCTTTTGCCGTTACCCAACTTAATCCGTTATTGGAACTGCTACCGGTGGGGCGTACAAAATATTTTGTAGCAAAAAGCGAGTGGGTTAATACCAACAACAGAAGTAAGAAAATTGATTTTTTTATAAAAAAACGTTTCATAATTATGCTTTTTAAGAATTTTTGCGCCAGCAAAAATATGATAATTATAGTATCAGTAACAAATAGATTATAATTTCGTGTTCTTGAATGGTTTGTTTTTGTTTTTATCTTATTTTTGCCGATGTAATAAAAATACGATTATGGCAACAATAATATTTGAATACGATGAAAACAACCAAACCGTAAACGGTATGTTTGGCGTAATTGCAGCAATGCCCGGTGTAAAGTCTTTTGGCATGAGCATTGCACAACAAAATAAGGCTCAAAGAGCACAGAAAATATTAGACAGGGCTAAAAAGTTTGATATGTCTGTGAATAAAAATGCACCTCAAATGACAATGGAAGAAATAGTGCAAGAGGTTAGAGACTATCGCAATGGAAAGTAGAACGGTATTTGACACCAATGTTTTAGTTAGTCACGCTATTACCGGCAGGTTTTACGACTTGGCAAAAACAGCCATTAGCCACGATGTAGTTTTTTTGCGTTCTTTACCTTTAATAGCTGAAATAAAGGAAGTTTTATCCCGCAAAAAGTTCGATAAGTATGACGTTGATTTAGACGAGTTCATAGATATGTTTTTGGATATTTCGGAATTTTGCTACACCATTCCCAAATTTACCGCTTGTCCTGATCCCAAAGATAATTTTCTTTTCGACCTTGCCCTTCAAGGCAATGCCAAATATTTAGTTTCCGGCGACAAAAAAGTGTTATCCACTTCGGCAGGAAGCGAAACATTAAAAGTTACCACCTTACCGGCGTTTAAAGAGTATTTACAAATTTATTAGATTTTTTCCCACGATGCCACGATTCGCATATCATTTTTTAAGTGGGAAGCATTTCAATATCAGGATAATACCGTATTGTTATGGCGTATAACGACCTGCGGCATATTGCCGAAGTTGCTGCATTCCAACACTTTATCAACGCGAGCAACGGCAACGAAAATACACAAAATCTGTCAACGCGAGGTAAGG
>WRNX01000067.1 GCA_009776395.1 Lentimicrobiaceae bacterium | reverse complement strand
GTTTCACCCTCTTTCCAATAAACAAACAGATAACCGTCTGCCTCATTTGGAATTGCTGTTAATTCGGCAATATCGCCGTAACGATATACAATCTGGTCTGACGAAGCGCCTGTTACTTCACCACCGCTTGCCGGCTCAACCGTTGCGCTGATATTTATTATAATACCCTGCATTTTTGCTGTTAATACTTTTGTTGCGGCGGGCATGGTGTAGGTGAAACTTGCAGTTTGAGAAACTTGAACCGCTCCGTCTAACCACTCTACAAATTCATAGTTAGTTGCAACTTCAACATCTACAGGCACTTGTTCGTTTTCATAATAATCTCCGGCGCCTGACGGAACACCCGAATTAGCAGGATCTACCTCAAGAGTGAGATTAAATTTCCCCTCTTCCGTAAATATACAGTTGATAGCGGTTGCAGCGATAACGGTGTGTTGAACTTCAAGATTTGGCAATACAGTAGAATTGTTTATTGTAAACACCGATACATAATGACCAAATTCCGCCGTTGCGCTTACGGTTATTCCCGTATTCCATTCCACTTGTTCGTTATTGGCGATAACTGCTCCGGTAGCGGTTTTGGTAACGCTTAACGTACCTTGCCCCGTTGAGGTATAAGTTACGGCAAACATCTTAATATTAAAAGTAGCGGCAATGGTTATGTCTTGTGTAACAGTATAAGGTTGTCCGCTTGTGTGCGCGGCGCCGTTTACCGTCAGTGTTCCAATATTATAACCTTCATCTGGAATAGCGGTAATGAGCAAAACCGTTCCTGCAACTACTTCGTCTCCGCTGTTAATCGTAACTCCGTCTGCGGTAACAAGTAAAGAGCCATTGACCGGCGTTTCGTAAGTTACGGTGTAGATGGGTATATGTATTAACGTTACTGTTTCTGTAACATCGTCGTCAAAGACTGTTACGATTCCTGTTGCATTTTCATAACCCTCTTTTGAAACTGTATAAGGATATGAACCGTTTGTTTTAATAACCGTGTAAGAAGATAATGTTTCACCATCCAATACAATTACGGCATCATTAATAAGGTTGTTATCTTCATCTTTTACTATAAAAGTAACAGTATGTTCACACGTTATTTCAAACGGGTCGCTGTAAATAATTGCGGAAGGACCAGTTGAAAACATTGACTGAACTCCCGCTGTGTATGTGCCGTTAGGAAGTCCTGAAAACATAAACTCATTGTTTGGATAGTTGGAAACAATTTCAATATCATTCAAATAGATGGTATAACCTTCTAACATTCTGGAATTTGAAGTTTGAACCTCTGTATATAACGACTCAGCATCAAAGGGAACATCAAACACAATAGATGAGATTGTTGTACCGTCATTGCTGACTTGATCCGCAACCCCCTTTTCATCATAACTGTATGTAACCGACTTGCCTTTGGTTAATTCTCCTGTTACAATAACGCTTGCTCTAATTATATATACACACTTAATGGTTGGAAAAGCTTCATGTATCAACCTCCAAACTCCAGTAATACCATTTAGATACCAGTCAAGATCTAATTTCGAGTATGGTCCATTTGTATCAGTAGCAATAGATCCGGCTGATTGTGAACCTGATATATATGGCATCCTAATCATTGCATAGAATTTACCAGAATAGGGGATATTGTTAAACGGCACGCTTTCCCATGCAAGGTATGGTAAATAAAATGGTTCGCTTGAGGCTACAAGTTCTCTATCTTCATTATAAATATCTAAATATACAGGTACATTTGCTACAGACAGATCGCCTCCAAAAAGTTCAATACTTGTAATATAACCCGTTTCTCCGATTGGAAACTCATTTCCTATTGACGCATATTCTCCTGCATACCCAGGATTAATTGCACCAAGTCCTTCGGCTGTTCCGTCGTCTAAAATATAAGTTGATGTAAAAAATGTACTCCACTGAAACAGAGCGTCACATCTATCCACCTCAACAGACAGTTCAAAAGGAGTTTTAATAATATCAATTAACTCGATGCCGCTAATGGTAATTTCATCCTCATCAATTTCAATATCTATATCGGCATAATTTTCATAACCATACTTTGTAACTGTAATATCGTAAGTTCCTTTAAAAACTTTAGGAAAGATATAAATTCCTTCACTGTTAGTTTTTGCAGTATAAACATTTAGCGGGTCATTGTTATGATTAGTTAAAGTAATCGAAGCGCCTTCAATGGGGTTATCGTCCGTATCTGTTATTGATACTGTAACTGCGGCATTTAAACCTGCGTACAAAGGCGGGTCGCTAATAATCGCTTCCGATAATAAACCGTCGCTATATTCAGCTTTCACCGCCCATCTATAGCCTCCCATTGGTAAACTTGAAAATGTATTATCTGTAAATGTAAGCGATGATACGTTATCAGAAAGTTCTACCCATGTTGCTTCGTTTGCTTCTTCTCCTAAAGGCAGGCGATAAACTCTGTAATTCAAAAGCGCTCTGGTTTCATTTGCTTTATGGGTTTCATCTGTTTTATGCGTTCCATAAGTTACCGATTTACCTTTACCCGCTAATTTTGCATTAACTCTAATCATTGCAACAAAATCTGTTGGACCTGACCATGTCATTGTAAGAACTCTTGAAGCGGTATAACCAACGCTACCAACATTTGGACCGTTCATATCATATCCTAATAAATTAGACAATGGAAGAGAAAAATTAACCATTACATAAAAATCGTTGGTATATGTAACATTATTTAACGGCACATTAATCCATGCGTCAGCGGGTATAAGAAACTGGGCGCTTGTTGCAACTAATGTTCGGGCGGCGTTGTAAATTTGAACGGTCGCCTTGTATGTTTCATCGGCGGTTGAATTTGCAACTCCATAAATATCAACGCTTGATATTTGTCCTGTTTCATTTACTAAATACCGGTTACCACTCCAATTTAAGGAGGTTCCTGCGTATCCTGATTCTGCAGTTCCATCGTCTAAAATATACCATGCTTGAAAATAATTATCTGGCGCTTCCCAAGTAATTACTACATTAGGGTCGTCAATATCGCCATCAGTTTCAATATTTACAGGAGGACGTTGATAATCATGTATTTGAAAATCAAACGTCAAATTTGTTGTTCCCACCATTATTTGATTGGTATATGTTTGATGATATCCGCTTCTTGCCGTTATGTCGTAAGTTGCATTACCAATCACATTTGGTATGGAATAAAAACCTGTTTCATCGGTATATACGGGACCGCAATATTGTACGCCTGTAAGTATAATTTCAACATTTTCAATCGGATTTGAACTATAATCTGTAACAGTTCCGCTTACTGTAATGGGAGGCAGTTTTTGCAGGGTAGCGTTTTGTGTTACAGTACTGTTAGCGGTTATTGTAACAGGGAAAATACTATTGAAATGCCCCAAATAACTGTATTCAATATTGTAACTGCCGGATGGCAAATGGAACGAATAAGCGCCATTTTCATCTGTAAGCACATAAAAATCAGAGTTTTCTATTTGTACTTTTGCGCCTTCCAATAAACCTTCCGTATCGCTATCTACAACACCAGTCAAAATACCCATTCCATCCATATCAAAAGTCATTTTAATATTTGGAAACCCATTAAAAATATCTTGCTGCCCACCGCCTGCTTCTGTTGGGTTTTGCCAATCATAATCTTCTCCGCCATCTTTAATTCTACGTATAGAACGCGCATTTTCAGTCGCTGTAAAACTAAAATTGTTTGTGGAAGCGCCTGACAATGTTTCAAATTTTTGCGTATATATTACCAACGTTCCGCCGTTATATTGAAAAGGAACGTCTAAAACTATAGGAACTTCATACACGCCAGTCGGAAAACTTAAATTTCCGCTAAATACTTCCGTAAAATTGGTATAAGGAACCCAATTGTTTAAATTTACGACATCCGCAACTCCCATCCAAATTTTAACGGACGTGTTTAGTAAATCAGCGTTTGACGTTGCAATATTAGCGTAATAAGTAATTGCAACAATCTCGCCGCCGTATATTCCTATTTCATGCGGATAATAGGCTGATTGAGAAAGACTTTTACGATAATACAAGTCAACAGGCAGCCTTTGCAAACTTGTACCGTCTCCAATAGATACGGGCATTAAATCTCCTCCTCCCATAATTAGAATTGATTTAGTTGCAGTTTTGTTATCTGCTGGATTATTATCGGTTGGCAAAATTACTTCACCATAGATTTTTTCCATTCCATCTGTTGTTGGCGTCCAACTAAAAACAAAATCTTTGGTTTCCGCTGGCGCAATAAGAACGCCGGGTTCGCTACCTAACTCAATATCCACAGGGTCTGCTACTTTCATCAATTTAACCGTATAGTCAGAAGCAGTCATAGTGTTAGTATAACTTGAGTTCCTTACCTTAACGGTATAATTTTCAGCAGTATTTACCAAAGGCATACTGTTACCTTCAATAGAAACCGCCGTCAAGTCGTCATAAACAGGCATTGTACCAATCCAAACGTCGTCAATATCCACGTAAATATCACCTGATTGCCTGATACAGGTAAATCTAAACATGCAAGTTTGATTTGCGTAAGCGCTAACGTTCACCGTTTTAGTGTTAAAATTAGCATTTACGGGCGAGTGTTGCCCTGTGCTAACAGTATAAACGTTTGTCCACGTTGCGCCGTTATTGGTGCTTACAGCAACATTATACTGCAAAGTATTTGCGGCTGCGCCATTTCCATTAGAATAGTTTGTTGCCCTGAATTCAAAAGTCATAACAGGGTTACTTCCCATATTCACAGCAGGAGTAATAGCGTTTGCCTGCGTATCAGTATCATCAATATTTGCCCTGATGTAAGCAGTGTTATTCACTCCTCCGCTTGATTGTCTGTCAAATAAGGTATAGGTCCACCCTTGCGGGTAGCCGTAATCCCAATTTTCTTCAATAAAATTGAGTTGCGCTAATCCTGTTTGTAAAAAAAGAAACGCTCCGAGAAATAAAGTAAAAAGTTTTTTCATAAGAAATATAATTTTGGTTAATAGTTTTCAGTTACGGGCGTTGCGCGCAACGCCCGTACAATAAAATGCGCGCAACGCCCGTACATAATTCACAATGGCAAAAATAGATCTATCACTATAAAGAGGGTAGGAAATAAATTCTATTTTGCACAAATTGAACAAAATGTGCAAAAAAGACAAGATCAATAACCAATATTAGATATTCTTTTTCGCATGAATTGACTTCACATAAAAACTTGGACTTACACCCGTTATCTCCTTAAAAGCATCATGAAAAGCATTTCTGGATTTAAAACCAACTCTATTTGCTACATATTCAATGCTATATTTTACAGCGTCCGGTTCCGAAAACAACTGTTGCGCTTTCCTAATTCGATAATGGTTAATAAAAGAACGAAAGTTATGATTAGAATGAGTATTTATTACTTGTGAAACATAGTATTTGTTTGATTGTACGAGTTTTGACAATTCGTCTATAGTAAAATTTACATTAAAAATAATGGGGTTGCTTTCCATTAAGGTAACAATTCTGTGTAATAACTCTTGTTGAAATGTTTCCGATATAGGAACTTTTTGTTGAAATTGAATAATTTCGACATTCTTATCAACTAGAATCTTATAAGCCTTTACTAATTTTTTTCTTTGCAAAATAATAACAAACAGTACAAAAATTACCAGCAATAAAACTCCTATTGCAATCATCCCGATAATTTTTTGATAATATATAGTACGTTCTTTAATTTTTTGTTCAAAAATAAGTTCTTCTATTTGTTTGTTTGTTTTTGAAACTTCATATTGACGCTCTATTTGGTTTATGTCGCTTAAAATATTATTATTATAAATTGAATCATTCAGATTAAAATATTTTTTAAGATATTCTAAAGCATTACCTTTATTTCCTTTTGCTTCTTCAATTTTTGACATTATCATGTAATTTTCGGTCATAACATTTATATACTGTTTTTCTGTGATTGCAGTCAAATTAGATAAATTAAGAAAAAATAATGCCGAATCAAGTTGATTCATTTCATAATAAGTTATACCCAAGTCGCTATAACTTTCAACTAAAGTTTGTATTTCATTAATCTTTTTTGCTTCGTTAATTGCACTCCGCAAATAATAAATCGCGGAATCAATTTCTCCCATTTTCTTATAAGTTGAAGCAGTATTACTAAGAAACATAGACAAGTGTTTCGAATTTGTTTGATAACCAAATTTCAATGTTTTTTCATGATAAATAAGAGCGCTGTCCATATTTCCATTTTCTCTTTCAATGGCTGCTATATTATTAATAACGACAAAATAATGCGCGCTATCATTAGAATGACTCAATGATTTATTAAGATATTTCATTCCTTTATCATCTTCCGCAAAAGTGAAATAAATATTACCAAGATTGTTATAAATTTTATACAGTTCAGATTCAATATTGAATTTTTCTGAAAGTATTAAAGCATCGGTCAAATATTTGTATGCATTGCTGAAATCACAAATTTTAAAGTAACAGAGTCCTGTCATGCTTAATGATTTTATACTTAACAACTTATGAATAGAATCAGAACTCTCAGGCGCATTATTAATGATATTATAACAGATTAAAGCAGTATCAATACTGTTTTTTTCAAAGAAGAATTTTGCAGTGTCAAACAGTTGCTGATGAGACAGTTTCATAAAACTTGCAAAAGTCTCGCCCATTTGATGTGTTTTTGAATTTGGATTTTGGCTAAAACTTACATTCAACCAAACGAAAATGATTAACAAACAGCATAATAGTTTCTTCATAACCTTACATTTTTAAGGT
>WRNX01000066.1 GCA_009776395.1 Lentimicrobiaceae bacterium | reverse complement strand
GCTTCTGCTTTTGCCAATAAAGTGCCTACTTTTACGGTATCTCCTTTATTTACTTGGCACACAGGCGGCGCACCAAGATTTTGATGAATAAAAACGGTAGCGGTTTTTGGAATTGGAAATTCTTCAACGGGTTTTTCACTTGCAAACTTGTTTTCTTCCGGGTGCACCCCGCCTAATGTAAAGGTTTTCATATAACTATGGTTTTTTTTAATAAGGGTGCAAATGTATAAAAACTTTTAAAGAATGGCAATCAATATCTAAAAATGTAAAATATCTTCTTTAATTCATACTACATTTCTTGTTACTTTCCCCAACTATCTCTGTCTAAACTTCTAAAATTAATGGCTTCCGACAGATGTTCTATTTCTATATTCATAGAATTATCTAGATCTGCTATAGTTCTGGATACTTTTAAGATACGATCATAGGCTCTTGCAGAGAGTCCTAATTTTTCCATTGCCATTTTTAACCGGTCTTCGCATTCTTTGTTGATAATGCAGTAAGTGCGCACCATTTTACTGCTCATTTGTGCGTTACAAAACACATTGTCAATTTTTTCAAAACGTTTGCGTTGAATGGCACGCGCAGCAATTACTCGTTCACGAATTTTAACGCTGGGTTCAACAGGAACAATTGATGCCAACTCTGCATGGGAAACAGGAACTACTTCAAGGTGAATGTCAATTCTATCCATTAATGGACCTGAAACTTTGTTTAAATATTTTTGTACAATACCTTGTCCGCAAGTACAGGGAACTTTTGGATTGTTATAATTTCCGCACGGGCAAGGATTCATAGCGGCAACAAACATAAATGAGGCAGGAAAATCTACACTGTATTTGGAGCGAGCAATGCTCACATATCTGTCTTCCAATGGTTGGCGCATCACTTCTAAAACTGTTCTCTTAAATTCGGGAAGTTCGTCTAAAAAGAGTACGCCATTGTGCGCTAATGAAATTTCTCCAGGTTGGGGGTGCTGTCCACCTCCTACTAACGCTACATCAGAAATGGTATGATGGGGTGAGCGAAACGGACGCACCGAAATGAGCGAAGCATAACGACTCATTTTTCCTGCAACCGAATGAATTTTAGTAGTTTCCAGTGCTTCATTTAAAGTTAATGGAGGTAAAATAGAGGGCAGACGCTTTGCCAACATTGTTTTACCTGAACCGGGAGAACCAATGAGAATGACATTGTGTCCTCCTGCCGCCGCAATCTCTAATGCCCGTTTAATGTTTTCCTGTCCTTTAACATCTGAAAAATCAAACTCATACTCGTTTAAACTGCGCTGAAATTCATCGTGAATGTTGATTTTAGTGGGTTTAATTGGAACATCTGCATTGAAGAAATCAATTACCTGTTTAATATTTTCAACACCAAGCACTTCAATATCGCCAACGATAGCGGCTTCTCGGGCGTTTTGAACAGGCAGAATAAGTCCTTTTTTACCACGTTTTTTCGCTTCAATGGCAACGGGCAAAGCCCCGCGAATAGGTTGTAATGTTCCATCTAATGATAATTCTCCCATAATGTAATAATCTTCCACTTTTTCATAGCCTTGTATCTGTTCTGAGGCAAGCAATATACCAACGGCAAGTGTTAAATCATAAGCAGATCCTTCTTTTCGAATATCGGCAGGAGCCATATTAATTACAATCTTTTTACCGGGAATTTTGTATCCGTGACATCGTAATGCTGTATCAATGCGTTGTTGGCTCTCTTTCACCGCACTGTCGGGCAGCCCGACTAATAGAAAATTGATACCTATTTCAATACTTACTTCAATACTAATGGGAATTGCTGCAACTCCCATTAAAGCGCAACTGTAGGTTTTTATGAGCATGTGATTAGTGATTAGTGATTTTTGGCGGCGAAAATAAATTATTTCTGATACAAAACCTCAAAAAATATTTTTTATTTATTTGAGTTTCAAATAGATAAAATTTTTAAAAAAGTATAAAATGACTTCTTTTTTTTGTAAAAATGTACAAAAAGATTGAATAAATGCAGAAATATAACTCAGAAAATAGTTTTTGTATTTTTTAACATGGGTACAAAAACAAAATTTCCAAATTCTTCTTCAATAAAATCATTTTCTGCTGTTTTTGTGATGCGAATCATTTTTTGCGTATTTTCCCCTACGGGAATTACCATCAATCCGTTAATTTTTAATTGATGAATTAATGATAATGGGATATTTGGGGCGCCGCAGGTAACAATAATTTTATCGTATGGTTCATATTGTGGGATTCCATTAAAACCATCTCCAAAAAAAGTAAATATTTTATAATCCATTTCTTCAAGAAGTTTTTGTGTTTCTTTATAAAGTCCTTCTTGACGTTCAATGGTATAAACTTTTGCGTCCATAGCGCTTAAAATGGCTGCTTGAAAACCAGACCCCGTACCAATTTCCAAAACTTTTTCTTCTTTTTGTATTTGTAATAATTGGGTTTGAAAAGCCACAGTAAAAGGTTGCGAAATGGTTTGGTTAAACTTTATTTTTAATGGAATATCCTTATATGCTTTATCCTGCATAAAAGATTCTATAAACTTGTGGCGTTCTACCTTATCAAAGGCTGCTAATACGTTTTCATCGGTAATTCCTTTTTCTCGAAGTTCGAAAATTAATCTTTGTTTAGCGCCTTTTAAGATATAGTTCATAAACTTCAATTAACAAAAACTAATGATTAATCAGACATTAAAAACTTAAATCTTTTTAATCGCCCCACTCTTGCATTTTTCGTAGCACGCCCCACAACGAATACAATTTTCTTGGCGAATGTTATGAATTTGTTTTAACTCGCCATCAATGGCATCGGTTGGACATGCTTTTTTGCATAAACGACAACCAATACATTTTTCAGGGATGATTTCATAATGAATTAATGCAGTGCATTGTAATGCCGGACATCGTTTTTCAAGAATGTGCGCTTCATATTCATCTCTAAAATATTTTAGGGTAGAAAGTACGGGATTTGGCGCTGATTGTCCTAATCCGCATAAGGAGTTGGCAATAATTTGGTGTGCTAATTGTTCTAATGTATCTAAATCTTCAATTTTTCCTTCGCCTTTTGTAATTCTTTCTAATATTTCTAACATTCTCAAAGTTCCCAAGCGACAAAAAGTACATTTTCCGCACGATTCGCCTTGAGTGAAAGTGAGGAAAAACTTTGCCACATCCACCATACATGTGGTTTCATCCATCACTACCATACCACCGGATCCCATAATGGCGCCGGTTTTAATGATTTCATCATAGTCAATAATGGTGTTGAGTAATTTTTCAGGGATACATCCTCCGGAGGGACCTCCCAATTGCACGGCTTTTATTTTTTTTCCATTAGGCACGCCCCCACAGATATCAAAAATCACTTTACTTATAGGAGTTCCCATAGCTACTTCTACCAATCCCGATTTAACTACCTTTCCTGTTACAGCAAACACTTTTGTACCTTTTGCTTTTTCGGTTCCTATGGCTGCATATTTTTCTGCACCTCTACTGATGATAGCCGGCACATTTACATAAGTTTCTACATTGTTGATGTTGGTAGGTTGTCCCCATAATCCTTTTTCAGCAGGATAGGGAGGGCGTTTGTTGGGCATTCCTCTTTTTCCTTCAATGGACGCGAGTAATGCGGTTTCTTCACCGCATACGAATGCACCGGCTCCCTCTTTCACATAAATATCGAAATCGAAACCATTGATACCACACGCATTTTTACCGAGATAATTTTTTGCGCGTGCTTGGGCTAATGCAATATTTATTCTTTTTATAGCCAATGGATACTCTGCACGACAGTACACGATACCTTGTGATGCGCCGATGGCTTTGGCTGCAATGAGCATCCCTTCAATAACGCCGTGTGGGTCTCCTTCAAGTATGGAACGGTCCATAAAAGCGCCGGGGTCTCCTTCATCAGCATTGCAAACGATGTATTTAGGGGTATTTTTCTGCGCGGCGGCTAGGCGCCACTTGAAACCAGCAGGAAAGCCGCCGCCACCACGCCCCCGAAGCCCGCTCTTGATAACCTCTTCAATAATTTGTTCACCAGTCCATTCTGCTACTTTTTTAATAGCCATATACCCATCACGTGCCTCATATTCTTCAATATTTTCCGGATTAATGATGCCACAATTACGTAATGCCCATTTGGTTTGTGCTTGAAAAAAAGTATCTTCTTTTGCTTCAACATGTGGGGAATAAACTAAAAACTCTTGTAAAATGCCAGAGTTTTGAAGATAACTGTCTAAAATAAGTTCCATTTTGTCCGGTGTAACTTCGCCGTAAATTTCATCATTAACTTGCACCAATGGCTCAACATAACATGCTCCGATGCAATTGGTTTTATCTAAGATGAAGAGGTTAGGATTTGTCTCTAATTTTTCTAACAGTGTGTCGAAAACTTTTTGCGCTCCGGCTGCGATACCGCAACTTCCTAAGCCTACTTTAATATGTATTTGAAGCATAAAATATTAAATTTTAGTGTGATATAAAATATGACAGCAAATAAACATAAAATTTTTAAAATTACACACAAATCAATTAAAATGTTCCAGAGTAAAATCATTAAAAATCAAAGATTATTTATATCCGAAATAATAATATTTTTGTGCTGTTTTATTGTTATCTCAATGAACCCACAAATATTTATAGAAATTCAGGCATTAAAACGAAAAATATTGCCGAGTAAAAAGGTAATTTTATTCGGTTCTCAAGCATATAGCGATGCCCGAACCGATTCGGATTCGGATTCGGATTGGGATTTGTTAGTGTTGTTGAATAAAGAGAAAAAACGTTTTTTTGAAGGCTCTGACAAGTACTGGGATACTTTCTCTGATATTAGTGATAAATATGGCACATCTGTGAGTGCTAAAATTTACGCTAAGAAAGATTGGAAATTGCGTCCCTCACTTTTAGAATATTATGTTGAACAAGAAAGTATTGAAGTAAAATGAAACATCCTTATATAGATAAGGATTCCCAATAAATAAGTAAAAAGTAAAAAGTAAAAATTACGAATCTTAAATAAATAAACTATGACTCCTAATTATCACGTTGAAGTTGGTGTTTACCAAACTTTTCATCATGGCGAGCATATCTGCGGAGATGTTTTCCTCTCAAAACGAATTCCCGAAGAAAACCGAGTACTATGCGTACTTTCCGATGGTATGGGTTCCGGCGTAAAAGCCAATGTATTAGCTACATTAACTGCCACCATAGCGCTAAATCTCTCTATTGAACACAAAAGGGCAAACACTATTGCCGAAATTATTATGAAAGCGTTGCCCGTGTGCAGCGAGCGAAATATCAGTTATGCCACCTACACCATTGTAGATGCCAACAGTATTGCCGATGAAGTTACAATTTTGGAATACGATAATCCTCAAACTATTGTAATGCGTGGATACAGAGTGCTGGAACCTAACTGGGAAAAAGTGCATTTTGAAAATGCTACTGCCGACCGCCGATTACAAGACTTAAATACCGTAACTTTTCAACCGCAATTGGAAGATAGAATTATTTTCTGTTCCGATGGAATTACTCAATCCGGCCTGGGAAAAGGGTTAGTTACAGGATGGGGAAGAAATAATTTGAGAGAAGAGATTAGAAATATTATTACCGATAACAGTTCTATTTCTGCTTCTGAACTAGCGGAAAAGATTGTAAAAAAAGCGGCAGCCAACGATCTGCATGTTCCCAAAGATGACCTCTCCTGTGCAGTGATCTATTTCAGAGAACCGCGAAGAACAATGATCTGCTCAGGTCCTCCGCTTAATCCAGAAAAAGATCCAGAATTTGCCGAAAAATTAAGATCTTTTGCAGGAAAAAAAGTAGTAAGCGGCGCCACAACTACCGAAATTATATCCAGAGAGTTGAAACGCACCGTTATTGACGAACCTATCGTTGATCACACCTTGCCCCCCATGTCGAAAATGGATGGTATTGATTTAGTAACCGAAGGAGTTTTGACTTTAAGTAAAGTGATTTATCTATTGGCAAATGTCATCAATCCAAATTATCAATATGGGCGCGGACCGGCTGACCAAATGTGCCAACTGTTAATTGACAGCGACGAAATACATATCTTAGTAGGTACAAAAATTAATGCCGACAATATTGATCTATCGCAACCTGTGGAAGTTGAAATCCGGAAAAATATTATTCAACGTCTCGCTAAAATCCTGATGGATAAATATATGAAAGTAGTTTATATGGAATTTATGTAATAAGCGTAAATTCCTTATTGATTTCATTTCAATTATACAAACTCCAATAGATTAAGGTTTTTTGTCTTAACTTGCTGTACAAAAATTTATGGATACCACAGTTTGCAATTCAGAGAATTTTATGTTTATTTGCCTCTTTAAAATCATTAACAATGAAAAAAATTACACTTATCATTTTAGCGCTATTCACTTGTATTATTTCATTTTCTCAAACTGATGTAAATCAACTTTTTACAAAACACCCGGAACTCATTATCAAATTTGAAATTCAAAACAGAACACTGTTAGATACTCTAACACGAATGCTTTCCATTGACAATGTTAAAGGAAAAGAGGTTGTTGCATACACAACCAAAGAAGAATTTGAGCATTTTTTAACTTTAAATATTCCTTACGAAATTGTTGAAAAACCTGTTTTAACCCCCGAAGAGCTGAATATGAAAGAGTTTGATGAGATAAATGCAAAGAATAGAACCGAATGGAATTTTTATCCTACTTATGAGGGGTATGATTCGCTCATGGAAGAGTTTGCCAACAATTACCCCGATATTTGCAAATTGGTGGAATTTGGTACATCCGTACAAAACAGAAAACTTTTAGCATGTGTGCTGAGTAAAAACGTGAATGTACGCGAGGCAGAACCTCAAGTACTTTTCTCTTCCACGATGCACGGAGATGAATGCACCGGTTATGTACTCATGCTTCACTATATTGATTATCTATTAAGCAATTATGGAATTGACGA
>WRNX01000065.1 GCA_009776395.1 Lentimicrobiaceae bacterium | reverse complement strand
TTAGACGATTTTTATGCAGAATATCAAATCAATGCATACATTCACGACGCTAACAAAATGCCGGCTATCTACTCGGAACTCAACCAACATATTCAGGATGTATTTCGTGAAGCGGGGATTGAACTTGTGGTTCCGCATTACGAGGCTCATAGAGACGGCAGCCATTCCACGATTCCCAAAGAGTAATATTCCCTAATTTACGCACAGCAATTTAAGACAAAAAAACTTAAATTTATCAAATAAATTTTTGAAGAGTTATTTTTCACCGTTTCTAAATAATTAATCAAAAAAAAAGTGATATTTTTGTCTCATATATCAAAAAAAGTGATATTTTTGCCACATCATTATTAACTTTAATTTCAATATTATGTTCAAATCAAAACAAAAAACAGCAAAACATGCATGGACACAAGGATTTCTTGGATTTCTTGGATTTTTAGGATTTCTATATTTCAAAAATCATGATCCCTCTTTTCTGATTTATTTTTCTGCCTTTTCAATGTTTGCTTTTTTTCTCACGGGAAAATTAGCTGCACAAATGCAAGATGAAAGAATGAAAGAAAATCATAAAAAGGCACTCTTACTGGCACTAAAAATTCCCTTGTTAACTTTAATGGTAGTTGGTCTATTTCCTACTTTTACAACATTAACAGAAATAATTGCCATTGTAATATGTATGGTGGGATTTGTAATAACTACTTTTACTTATGCAATTGCTTTTTACTATTACGACAAAAATTAGTCATGGATACTAAATTTATTAGCAACTTAAAGCAATGTCGCCAATTAAAAAATTTAACTCAAGAAGAATTAGCCGAAAAAGTGTTTGTTCGTAGAGAAACAATCGTTCGCTTAGAAGCAGGTAAGTACAACCCTTCTTTAAAGTTAGCATTTGATGTTTCTCGCGTGTTGCAAGTACCGATAGAAGAAATTTTCACTTTTATATAAATCAATGAGCAAATTTTAGCCAAAATATGCATTTATCTTTCCCCCACATTACGCCTTTCGGCTAACACGGGGTTCGGCCTCCGGCGTGTGAAAGGAAGTATTAAAAATGCCTGCCATCCATTCCGAACTCAACCAACATATTCAGGATGTGTTTTGTGAAGCGGGGATTGAACTTGTGGTTCCGCATTACGAGGCTCATAGAGACGGCAGCCATTCCACAATTCCCGAAGAGTATATTTCAAAAAAAGAGAAAGAGCCGGTATTAATGTAATACTTGATCACTCTCAATAATAATATTCTTTCGTATGTAATCTTCTTTAGCAATGGGCAAATAATAGATTTTTTTTTAATCTGTACAAGATATTCTCTTAATTGCACACTCCAACTCAAAAAGAGTCTCCCTAACTGCAATCAACTTTTTGCTACTAAGCTTGCCTTTTAAAAATATGGTTTTAAGGAATACGTTTTCTTTTTTGCTTTCTGCTTTCTGCATAAAAACACCAAAATTCTCAATCATCGCTTTCTCATCACTAATATTTAATTGTTTATTTCTCTCTTTTAAAAACTGTAGAATACGTAAACCATCCGCTTTTTCGTGAAAGGCGCGGGTAAATTGTTGCAATGTTTTAAAGTTTTTTCGCAACGGGCTCCATAAATCATCGGTTTTATATTGCTCTTTCAGAAAAGATATAAACTCTGTTTCTTTGTCTTCTGTAAAAAGTTGAGGAATAATATCATATGTTTCTTTTATCGCATCAAATAAGGAGTAATGATAGATGGGGTAACTTTCCCAGTCGCCTTTGCTTCCTTTTATCATAGCGGGACCTGTGCCATAAGGAACACGGGTGGAAAATCGTGCAGCAGGATAGACTATTGCTGAATTATAGTTTGAAATGGGTGACATTTTTCTCAGTTTTTGCATCAGATAAAAATCTTCACCGCTACTAAGGGGGGTAATATTCCTTATTTTTCGTAATACTTTTACTTTCATTGCCATTGCAGAACCAATAGCAGTAAATGTGTACGGCGATCCAATACGGTGCATGTTGATGAAATAGTTGCGAAGATAAATCTCATAACGCAAAATGGCACGATTGGTATTTTCATCTTCTGTAAGTTTGTGATAATAAGGCACGGAAACTACATCAATCTTGTTTTCAATAAAATTCTCGCCAATAGATTGAAAGTAAAACTCATTAAACAGTGTATCAGCATCTAAACTAATGATAACATCTTCATCTTTTGCGCTTTTAAATATTTCTTCAAACAACGTTTTTCGCGCCCAACCTACACCAAATGCTTTGTTCTTCCAACCGTTGCCTACTGATGTTTTGTCTATAATTTTTATTCTAAATTCATTATAATTATTTAGAAAATTCAATAGTCTTTGATTATTTTTACAAATTTCTATCTTTTCTTCTTTATTCCACCACTCATCAGGTTGGTTTACACAAACATACACATAGAAAGGAAACTCTGTTTTTTGTTTGGCAATAGCCGCAAGTGTGTGAGGCAAATATTCTAATTCATCAAGAGCGGGAATAGCAATATAAAGATTCATACAGAAGGATTAACTTTTTTTAACGTAAAAAAAAATGAAAAATATCACGCATCATGCAACATCCATTTAATTTTAGAAATCAGAATATCAATTCCTTTTGCATTGTGTCCACCTTCGGGGATAATAATATCGGCATATCTTTTCGATGGTTCAATAAAAATTTGGTGCATCGGTTTTACAAACTTTTGATAATGTGTAATAGATTTGTCCAATCCTCTGCCTCGCTCATTCACATCTCGTTGAATAATTCTAATGATTCGCTCGTCTGCCTCCGTATCCACAAAAACTTTAAGATCAAGCATGTTACACAGTTCAATATCGGTAAAAATTAAAATTCCTTCAACAATCACTACTTTTCCGGGTTGAATAGGAATAGTCTCTTTTTGACGAGTGCAGGTAATGTAGGAATAGGTGGGCATTTCAATCGTTTTTCCATTTTTTAATTCTTGAAGATGTTTGATGAGTAACGAAAACTCAATAGATTCGGGGTGGTCGAAATTGATTTGTTCGCGTTGTTCCTGTGAAATAATTCCATTATCTTTATAATAAGCGTCTTGTGATAAAACACGCACGCTTTCGTTTGGAAAGCTATTCACAATTTTTTTTACTACTGAGGTTTTACCGGAACCAGAACCGCCCGCAATGCCGATGATATACATATATGTGTTATTTTGAGGTACAAAAATATTATTTTTTCTGTTTTAACTTTTTCTTCGTAAAACTATGCGAGGTTTTTCAATGCAGTATAAAAAAAGATGTTTATTTGTAAACATTTTATTAGAATAAATGAAAAAAACAATTAAGTGGTTAATTATCTCATTATCAGTTTTTATTGCACTTGTCGGTATTGTCGTTCTTCTCTTCTTTTTGTTAATGACACCCAAAAGACTTACCCCAATTGTAAATAAATATTGTACTGAATTTTTGGACGCCAAAGTAACTTTCGATACAGTTCAGGTTTCTCTGTTTGAAGAATTTCCAAAAGTGAGTGTGAAATTAATAGGTGGGGAAATTATCTCAAACGCACTAAAATCTGATACTTTGTTTCGTGAAATACACCCTAACGGAGTAGATACACTATTGCGTTTCAATGAATTGATGATTTCGCTCAATATCAAAGATTTGTTGCAAAATAAAGTGAATATTCAACGTATTCGAATTTCTCAACCGGAGATTCAAGGGTATATTTCTTCGTCCGGAATTGCCAATTGGGACATTATAAAACCCTCTGACAGTGATACACCGTTAGATCTGAATATTGACCGTATCGCTATTCGTGGTCCGGCAAAAATAAATTTCCAATCTTGTCCCGACTCTTTAAAATTAAATGCTACAATCGGCAGACTTTTCTTAAAAGGAAATATTACTCTTGATATGGAAACCATTGAACTCAATAAGTTTGTATGTTCCAATTTGCAACTCAATGTTGATATGGGCAGCAGCGATATTCATGCCTCAATAGCGCTCGATTCTGCCGCCGTGGATGTTGTGGAACCCAGAAAACAATTTCATCTGAATGTTGACGGCGTGGCTTCTGCAAAAATTGAAAATCAAACCTATTTAGATTCCCTTCCACTTCAATTGAACGGAACTTTAAGCCTTGATTTAGATAATTTTAACTATTTTGGGTTTAAAGAGTTTTATTTCACCGTTGCCCATCTTCCCGAACTGAAATTGAACGGCGATCTTCATCTATCCGAAGGAAATATTACTTCCGATTTGGAATGTAAAATTGAAAAAATTCCATTGCAATCACTTTTGGATTTAATTCCTGATAATATTTCTGAAGAGATAAAAAAGATACAAACCAACATTATTGTTAGTTTATCCACCAAAATTAAAGGAAGTTACGAGTTTTCTGAAAAAGGAAAATTACCCGTTGTAGATGTGGATTTTAAAATACCAAAAGGGTACTTGGTTTACAAAGATTCAGCAGCGAAAATTGATAATATTATGGTAGATGCCTCTTTTCATTTTGACCCTGTTTCACCTGATAAAACGGGAATCAAATTAAGAAATTTTAACGTGGAAGCATTTGCAGTAAAGTTAAACGGAAATATGGATGTTGCCAACCTGTTTGATGATCCACATGTTATTTTGAAGTTGGAAGGTGCTGCCAATCTGAGAGAACTACAAAAATTTACGCCGGAAAATCTGGGAATTACTGCAAGAGGAAATATTTCCTTTAATGCAGATTGTGATTTTTTGGTAAGCAGGTTAAATACACAAGATCTGTCAAAAAACGATATGATTGTGCAATGTAATGCTGACAAGGTACGGATTCGTATTCCAAAAAATTCAATGAGCGTTTTAGTGGAAAAAACATTTATAGAACTGAACACAACTAAAACACGCACTAACAGAAATACCGGCGAAATAAGAAGAATGTTAAGTGTTGCATTTAGGTCGGATACTGCCCGAGTGCGACTTCCCGACAAACAAATTGTTGCGCTTTCTAAAGTAGATTTTAATTTGCGCACTTCTGATGCGCTTATTACCGGCGATACCTCAAAAGTGATTCCGATGATTGGTAATCTTACTGCTAATACATTGGAATACTCCGATATAGATTCAAACACAGTGAATTTGCGAGAAGTGAAAACCAACATCAGAATTTTACCCTCAAGAGAAAACCGTACCCTTCCTTCTGCTCGTTTTGATATAGAGACCAAGCAGTTAAGATTGTTTTCCGATGGTAATCGTATTTCAGTGCGAGATGCCACCGTTACTGTTGATGCCGTTAAAAATGATTTAACTGAATCATCAAGCAGACAAAGAGATCCAAATAGGCAGAGCGGCAGACAGGGAAATAGACAATCGGATGATTTTAGAGGCGAGGATTTGGATATTAGAGATGCGGAACTTGGCGCACTTTTGCGCGAATGGACTGTAAATGGAACGGTTAAGTCGCGCTCGGGCAGAATAGTTTCCCCTTATTTTCCATTAAGAACCCGTTTGCAAAATTTAGATGTTGCTTTTACAACTAATGAAATTACCTTACAAAATATTGTGATTCGATGCGGCGAATCAAAATTGAATATTACAGGAAAAGTGGATGGTATTCGCCGCGCTTTATCTACCGGCAGAGGATTGAAAATAGAGGCAAATATTGAAACCGACACGCTCAATGTAAATCAATTACTTACTGCATTATACAACGGTTCCGCTTATTCGGACGCTTCCGATGAATATAAAAAAGCGTTATCAAACACCTCAGATGAAGAGCAACTTGAAAAGATTATTCAAGATGAAAATGAAGGAAAAGAGGAAAAGCCGATGTTGATTGTAGTGCCTTCCAATATTTCTGTGGATGTGAAAGTAGATGTAGGATATGCCAAATATGGAAATCTGACAATAAATAAACTAAACGGCGCATTAATTTCCCGAGATCGTTGTATTCAATTAAAAGATTTTGTTGCCCGAACTAATGTGGGGGATATAGATTTAACCGCGCTTTACGCCACACGAAGCAAAAAAGATATTACTTTTGGATTAGATTTGGAATTTAAAAATATTCAAGTTGAAGATTTTATTAAAATTATTCCCTCAGTGGATTCTTTAGTGCCGATGTTAGCCTCTTTTAGAGGGGTTGTGAACGCGCAAGTAGCAGCCACTGCTTCAATGGATACTACCATGAATATTATTTTACCAAGTTTGAATGCCGCTTGCAGAATTAATGGAAATAATTTGGTGTTATTGGATGGACAGACTTTTTCGGATATTGCCAAAACTTTAAAATTCAAAAATAGAGATAAAAATTTGGTGGATAAAATATCGGTTGAATTATTGATTAACCACAATCAAATAGAAATTTTTCCATTTATTATGGAAATTGATAGATACAGAACGGCTATTAGCGGGGTTCACAAATTAGACATGACATTCAACTATCATATTTCGGTACTGAAATCGCCTTTACCGTTTAAGTTGGGAATTAATCTCAGAGGTGATTTGGAAGATATGAAAAAAATGAAAATCGGTATTGGCAAGGCAAAATATAAAGATATAAATTTACCTACTTATGTAACGGTGATTGATACTACGCGGCTCAATCTTCGCAGGCAAATAGACAATTTCATACAGCAAGGTGTTGATGCAGCGAGGTTCACCCAATTTTCAGCGCCCACGATTGATCAAACACTCATGGAAGAAGAAACCGATACTTCTGTATTTTCAGCGCAAGATTCGCTGTTACTTTTCAAAGAGGGAATTATTGAAGAAGCGCCCAAACAACTGTTAGACAGTGTGCCGGAAAAAGTGGAAGACAAAAAACAGAATCAATTAAAAATTAAAAATTAAATTATCTTGCAGATATCACTAAATATGTTTCTCTACGGTAAAAAAATCTTCCTGCGCGCCCTTGAGCCTTCCGATGTGGAACTGCTTTATCAATGGGAAAACGACCCCGAAATTTGGCAAATCAGTCAAACACTTACTCCTTATTCAAAATTTACACTCAAACAGTT
>WRNX01000064.1 GCA_009776395.1 Lentimicrobiaceae bacterium | reverse complement strand
GCTTGTATATATCTTATTGTAATGATATTACTTTTTGTTGATTTATGGCGCACCTCTCATGTATAAATTTTTTCGATTATATTTTTTACTATTATTATTTTCATGACCTATATACTTCATATTCCCTCCTGGTTTCCTGATGACCTTAACCCGTATTGCGGCAATTTTATTGAAAAACACGTTTCTGCAATTGCCCTGCGGCACCGTTGCATCACTTTGCGGATTATTCCAAAAACACAACCTGAAAAAAAAATAGAATTTATTGAAAGCGAAAACCATACCATCGTAAACGGGTATTGTAAAAAATATTCGCAACTACCTCTGAAAATTTTTACCAAAATTGAAAAAGTCTATCTTTATCATAAAGCGGTAAAAGCAATTGTCAAAAAATATGGAAAACCCGATTTTATTCATTTACACGTTGCTTTGCCCATGGGAAATTTTGCCAAATCTTTAAGTAAAAAATGGAATATTCCGTTGGTACTCACTGAGCATTGGACAATCTATCAACCGCAAAACAAAGAAAAATTGACACCCGCATTGCATCGTAAATTATCTAAAATCTACGAATCTGTTACTGCTTTTAGCACAGTTTCAGAAAATTTACAGCAATTAATTACACAACAATTTAATCATCAAAATTCTATGATTATTCCCAATGTGGTTGATATTGACAAGTTCAAGTTAGGGTATTCTCAAAATGAGAAAAAAACGATCATTCATATCTCCACATTAATTGAAGAGGCGAAAAATTTTACGGGAATTCTCAAGGCTATTCAAATTTTGTCACAAAAAAGAGAGGATTTTATTTTAAAAGTAATCCACGAAAACAGGAATATAACTGCTGAAGCATTTGTCTCTGAAAACCATCTTAATGAAAAAGTAATATTTTTGGGAAGTAAAAATGAAGAAGAAGTGGCGCACGAATTGGAACAGAGTGATTTTTTATTGCTTTTTTCTAATTATGAAAATCTACCATGCGTAATTATTGAGGCTTTTGCTTGCGGTAAACCGGTTGTTACTACTAATGTCGGAGGTATTTCAGAAATTGTTGATGAATCTCGTGGGATTTTTGTAACAACCAAAGATTATCATGAACTTGCCGAAAAATTAGATTATATGTTAGATCATCATCAAGAATATAATCCTGCTGAAATAAGAGAATATGCAGAGAAAAACTTCTCTCGCGAAGCAATCAGCAAACAGTTTGATAAATTTTACAGGAACTAAACTTTTTTTTGGCAGTAATCATTTTTTGCTATTTTCTATAAATTTTTTTTATCAATCCGTTTACCTCTTCCGATACTTTCCAAAAATAAACGCTAAAAAAACCAATTCCACCTAAGACAAGTGTGCGGGCAAGCGCTTCTGTAAAATTAATCATCAAAGTATTATGAGTGTGTATTATTACAAATGGGGTAATGAATTGTCTCCAAAAATAATCCAAGACAAATAAAACTAAAATAAGGATTAAAACTTTGAGTTGTTCACGGGAAAACAGAATAATTTTTAACTTCCAATAAATTAACAATAAAAGAAGTACATAATAGATGCCGTAAGAAAACAGGGTGGATAATGCGGCACCATTGATGCCCCAAATGGGAACACATATCACATTCATCACAATAATAGCACCGGTGAGGATTAAGGTTAAAAATAGAGAATAATAATAATATTTTGAATAACTTAAAGTGGTTCCTCCAATAGTGAAAGAGGTTGTGAACAAAGTAGATAATCCCAAGAAAAAGACTACCCATTTTCCCGCAGCATAACTATCTCCATTAGGGATAATTTGAAAAATCAGGTCAATATTTGTCCAAATAACAAAAAACAGAGTAGCGCCAATAAGAAATTGATGTAGCGATACTTTTTTTACAAAGCGGTTGGCTTCTATGATATTGTTTTCTTTTAACGATTGAGAAATATGAGGATTTGAAATGGCGCCCAGAGAACGGTAAGGAATCTCAATAATAGCGACTATGTGTTTGGCAAAACTATATATTCCGGCAAACGCTAATCCTAATTGTGCACCAATAAAAAAGATACCCAAACTTGGCACAAAAGCAGTGGTAATGGCAGATCCCATTAGAAAAAAAGTGTAATATAAAAAATCTTTGCGTAATGATTTTGTAACATATTTAAAATTAGGTTTTAAAGAGATATGTCCCAGATAGAAAAGATACCCCAAGTTGATGCATGCGGCAATGCCATAAGTGCAGCAAAAGGCAACGACCAAACCTGTTAATGAAATAAAATGAAACGAAAACAAAAGATACGCTATTAATACCATTATTCTAACTCCAACTTCGCGCACAAAACCGGGTATCACAATTCGTAATAATATCACCGAATTGGTTTCAAATACCGTTTGATAGAGCATAAAAAATCCCAATGGGATAATAAAATAAACATAGTTTACAAACAGTTCCGATTTTTCTTTGTAAGAATCGGTGATAAAATTTTTAAAAATCAGGAAAAGAGTAAAATAAAGAATAAAACCAATTAGGGGAATAAGCAAAGTAAAAAAGAAGAAACCATTATCTTTGTTTGCAGAATTTTTGAAATATGGGAAAAATCGTAATATGGATGAGTTTGTTCCAATTTGTGCTAAGGAAACGAATAATACTCCGGCATCTACTAATGTTCGCATTAAACCAAACTCTTCTGTAGTAAGATATTTAGGTATAATAACAAATAATGTAAACATCCCGATAAGCGCTCCGGCATAGTTTACTATAGTTCCTTTAATACTCTGTCTTATAATTACTCCCATATTATATTTCAATTTTGCTTACAAAGAAAGAGAATTGTTTTGTAAGTTTTTTATCAATTTTTTTAATGAATAAAAAATAGAGCGCAGTAGCCGCAAAAGCAACGCCAATGCTCAGCAGTTCGTTTTTTGTGAAATAATAAGTAATGAATAATCCTGCCACCAACGCTATAAAAGGAAAGAGATAGGCAATCATTACGGCTTTTGTACTCAGTGATTTTTTCATATTTACTTGTACGAGTTCCCCTATTGTAAATTCGTTTGGATTGGAAACAGAAACGGGAATTATTTCATCTTTTTTTTCGGAAGATATACATATATTTTTGGCGTGGCACGCTGCGCACGCCGAACTTCTTTCAATTTCTACAAATAACGTACTGTCTGTAATCTTTTTTACTATGCCTTGGTGGCATATAAGGGGTTCGTTCATAAATGATATTAAAATTTGCCGCGAAAGTGCATATTTTTTTAAAAAAAAAATAGATTGTTTAAACTTTAAATGCACTACTCATATAGTAGGTCAAATTTAAACAAACAGTATTCTCATGCTACTGTATCAAATCATAGGAAAATTTTCTACACCACCTCAAACCGATGTCGTTGCTCCGAACAGCACTCCGGCTGTAGCAATGAAATCATTTCCAAGAAAATATCATTAGGAGTTTGTGGAGTTTCTATATCAAAAACTTTCATCAATTGTGCATAAAATTGATAGTCGTTCCATTGGAATGAACAGGGACGTACCGCTTCAAAAGGCTGCACCACTTTATACGATGAAGTAAAACTGCCCCCCAGTTCAATAGCAAAATTCATCGGAAGAATTAAATCCGCGATTGCGGTGGTCTCGTTCTCAAAAATAGATTGTACACAAACAAAATCGGCTGCCTCAATCAGTTCTTTGGTAAAAGGATACTCCCCTACCCTATTTTCTCCAAAAAAGAAGATGTTTTTTGAGGTTTTATTTTGTAATAATGTTTCAGGACAAGTAAAATCTGTGGGTAATTCTTCCGCATTCCAAGTTTTTTTAATGAGTTCCAAATAATTACCTTCCCATTTTCTAAATCCGGGACCATGATCATTAAGTATTCCCATATCGAATAATCCTTGCGTATTGCAATCGGGTTTCAACAACATCAATCCGCTAAATGTTTTGCCTTGTTTTTCAGTGAGTAACATTAGATTTTTCAATTCGCAGAAAGTTTTTATATCGCCGCTTTTCTCTGAAAAAATAAACGCACATTCGGTCGTTTCTAAAATCTCATGCACCAATTGCACTATCGTATCATTTGAAATATTTGCAAGTTGTAATAATTTATCGTAATTTAACGATAAAATGTGAGTTTTATATTCATTGAAAAATTGTGCTAATCCACCAATAAAAATACCTTTTTCCAAACCGTTTTTTAGAATATAATAATTTACCGCCGTAATAAAAGCATGTTTATCATTAATATACAATAAATTATCCACACGATGAGAGAGTGATGAATGGGTATCTGTTGTAATTAAAGTAACAGGCGTATGGTTTTCTACCCGTGAATTTTGCACCAAATGACTGATCACCGGATGCTCTTTCGCCAAATCGCTGCCTACAATGTAAATACGTTTGGCGCCGTGCAGTTCACCCAAAGGTAAATTGTCGTGTTTGTTTACATTAAACTGTACCCCATGTTGCTGAAAATAGGAAGATCCTATTGAATTTGTTTTCAAACAAGTACGCGCAAACTTTTGCACAAGATACATGGCTTCGTTGGTGAGTTGCGGGGAAACAAAAATAGCGGTATTAGAATGGGGAATGGAGAATTTTTTATGGATAAAACTAATAGCTTCTTCAGTTGTAATGGGCTTTAGTTTTCCTTTTTCCCTTAGTAGCGGCTGGGTAATTCTATCTTTTCGGTTAAAAATATTGTATCCCAATTTAATATCCTTATTGATTAATCCATATTGATTTACAAATCCGTTGCGGGAAGTTGCACCGTAGATATTTCCTTTATATGTTAATAAATCTATTTCAAAACCTTCCGAGCCAAAGGGATCAATGGCGGGAAGTTTTTGATAGGGAAGCGGTAAGATTTTTTGTGCAAAGTTTTCACGAAGCGCTCCGGTGGGGCAAGTATCAATGCACAATCCGCAGGCGTCGCAGCGACTGTCTGCCAAATTGCCTTCCAAGTTGGGCGCGATATAGGTTTGCGAACCTCTTTTGAAAAACGCCCATGCTTTGTTTCCGGAATACTCTTGACAAACGCGCACACATCTTCCACACAAAATACATTTGTTGTTATCTAATTCAATTTCAGGATGCTGAAAATTGACTTCAAATTTTTGAAATTTTCCTTTGTATCTGTTTTGATCCACGCCATACTCAGTACAATATCTTTGCAACGCACAATCGTAAAATGCTGAACATCCGCATTCTAAACAGCGATTCGCCTCTTGTTTGGCAATGCTATCATCTTTATATCCTAATTCTACTTCTTTAAAATTATGGCGTTCATTTTCAGGAAGTACCGGCATTTCGTATCTATCGCAAGGCGTAAATCGGTTTTCGTAATTTTCTGCTGTTTGCGGTTCAAAATTATCTTTGGTAGAGATGAAAGGTTTTTGTTTTTTTTCAGTTTTATTAAACAGGTAAAAATCAATATATTTAGCTGCTGTTTTTCCGCCTGAGATAGCTTGAATAATATTAGTGGGACCGGTAACGGCATCTCCGGCGGCAAATATTTTCGGAATATTCATCTGCATGGTAGTTTCGTTGGCATCTAACGTTTTCCACTTATTGAGTTGTAATTCTTGCGGTTTATAATATTGGTTGATATGTTCCAACACTTCATATTGAATTTTTTGTCCGGTAGCAGGGAGTACCAAATCGCAGGGCAGATCAAACTCGCTACCTTCAATGGGCACGATGTTTGAGCGGCGCGAGCCGGGCAATTTCTCCGCTTTCATCTGAATACACTTTAAACCGGTAAGTTCTCCTTTTTCGTTGTAATAAACATCCACAGGTGCGGCAAGGAAGATATACTCCACGCCCTCCACTTTCGATTCATGAATTTCAATGGGGTTGGCGGGCATATCGGCTTCAGTTCTTCGATAAAGCACAATCACATCTTCGCTTCCGCAGCGGCGCGCAGAGCGACAACAATCCATAGCGGTATTTCCGCCTCCCACTACTACCACGCGTTTGCCTCTCAAGTCGGTATCGTTGTTGGTTTCTGCATTTCGTTTTAAAAAATCAATTCCGGATACTAAATTTGGGGCAGGTTTTTCGTTAATACCAAGTAGATCACCGTTTTGTGCGCCAATAGCGAGAAAAATCACATCGTAGTTTTTATCTAATTCTTCAATTTGTACATTTTTACCAATACTTTTATTTGTAAAAATATTTACGCCTAATTTTGTAATATTTTCAATCTCTTTATCCAGCACTGCGTTAGGCAGGCGATATTCGGGGATGCCGTAGCGCAGCCAACCGCCGGCGGCTTCTGCACGTTCGTAAATATCCGCTTGAAATCCTTCCAGTTGCAAATAATATGCGGCGGTTAATCCTGCTGGACCGCCTCCAATGATAGCTACTTTTTTTCCATTAAAAGGTTTTTTTTCGGGCAGAAAAGCGCGTTCTTCAGAAGATACGGAATTAGGAAGAAATGAAAACATATCAAAATCAGAAACATATCTTTTCAGGTAGTCAATTCCTGCGGGAGTTTTATCTTCGGTAAATTGTCGGCGACATTTTGCTTCGCAGGGGCGCACGCATACTCGTCCGCAAACAGCAGGAAAAGGATTTGTTTCTTTAATTAGGGCAATTGCTTCTTTATATAACCCTTTTTCAATCAACGATATATATCCTTGTACATCTACGCCTGCGGGACAGGTAAGTTTGCAGGGTGCTACACAATCGGCATAATGATTGCTCATTAGCAGTTCCAGTGCGGTTTTTCGCGCTTCAAAAATTTTCGGCGTATCGGTTTCTATTTCCATACCTTCCTGTACAATGGTGGAACACGCGGGTTGGTGCGCTCTATATCCTTTTATGGAGACTACGCACAAATAGCAGGATGAAAACGGCTTTAATTTCGGGTCGTGGCATAAATGAGGAATCTCTATGCCGATAGATTTGCATACATTAAGAATCGTTTCGCCTGCATTTGCAGTAATTTTCTGTCCGTTGATTTGAAGTGTAACTTTTTCGTTCATTGTAAATTAAAGTAATGATTGATGGGGTTGATTAAAAGTTTGCGAAGATA
>WRNX01000063.1 GCA_009776395.1 Lentimicrobiaceae bacterium | reverse complement strand
AATAGCACGCAACTCACTTAATTTATGAACGTTGTTCGTTGCAAAAACGAGTTCCACTATACCGTAATAGCTTGTTTACCTCTGTAATAACCACATTCGGGACAAATTCTATGGGTAAGAATGGCTGCACCGCAGTGGTTGCAAACGGTTAATTGCGGAGCCGTGATAAAATCGTGTGATCTTCTTTTGTCTCTGCGTTGTGCGGAATGGTTTCTTTTTGGATTCGGCATTTTTTATAGTTATTAGTTATTAGTGATTAGGGGTGTTGCGCGCAACGCCCGTACATTATTAATTGTTAATTCTCAATTGTTTCAGCGCATCCCAGCGGGGATCGGTTTCTCTTGTGTTGTGTTCTTCTTGTGGGGCGAGTTCTGCAAGTTTTCGTAGCATTTCGGGGTTACAGGTTGGGGTTCCGTTTTCATCGTCAGGGTGGATGAGTTGCGTGGGTAAAGCGAGTTCAATGGTTTCGTATAAAAAGTGGGTGAGGTCTAATTCGTGTGCTTTCTCGTGAATTTGCCAAATATTATCATCATTTTCAAAAGCAGTATCAACATGCGAAACGAGATTCACTACGAGAAACTCTTTAAAATTTAAAGACAATGTTAAAAAATCTAAACATCTATCGCATAAAACAGTAATATTGCCATTAAAATGCAATTGCAAAGAGAGTAAATTCGCGCTTTTTTCCATCTCTATCCGCACTTCAACATTCCCTTCTTCAATTTCATTCAACCCTGTTAATTCAAAGAACTCTATATCACAAATCATTGAATATTTGTGATTTCCTAATTCAACGCCGGAAAGTCTTATTACATAATCGTCTCTTTTATCGGTCATTTTCACAGCATTATTTTTGGGGCGCGAATATATACTTTTTTCTACTTTATATTATAAAATTACCAAATACTTGCATCCGCTTCCATCCATCTATTTTGAGCTCGAAGTGTTTGTTCAATTACATCACGCACAGCACCCTGTCCGCCGTTTGCAAACGAAATATAATCTACAATCTCTTTAATTTCGGTACAAGCATCAGAAGGACAACATTTTAATCCGCAAATTTTCATTAATTCATAGTCGGGAATATCATCACCCATATACAAAACTTCATCGGATGTGAGTTTGTTTTTTTTGATATATTCTTTGAAACATGCAACTTTATCCGATACTTTTAGAAATATTTCAATGCCATTAAAAGTTTTGTAACGCAATCGCATGGATTCTCCAAAACCGCCGGAGATAATAGCAATACGGTAACCTTTTCGTAAAGCGTACTGCATGGCGTATCCATCTTTTACGTTTGTGGCGCGCATCTGTTCGCCATCGGGTAATACCCAAATTTTTCCATCAGATAAAACCCCATCAAAATCGAAAATAAAGGTAGTAATTTTCTGTAGTTTTTCTCGGTAATTGTGCATAATATCTTTAATCATTAAAAAAGACTAGAATCAAAACTGTTCCAACATAGCAATTCTACTTTCAATAGGTGGGTGGGTAGCAAATAATCCTGAAAATGCACCTTTGGCTTTATGTTCGATGTAAAGTTGTGCAATATCTTCTCGTTTAACACCCTGAATTTCAGGGTTACGAGAAATTTTCCGCAATGCAGATGCCAATGCCATCGGATTTTTTGTCATTTGCGCTGCGCCTGCATCTGCCATATATTCTCTTTTACGGGAAATTGACAAACGTATTAACAGTGAAAAAATGTATCCAATGGCTCCCAGTGCTGCAACCACAAGCAATACAACTGCAGTGCCAATGCCGCTGTTTTTATTACTGCCACGGCGCTGTCCCATAGAACTGTAAAATGCCATTCGGGTGGCCATTTGGGCTATCATGGTGAAAATTCCTACAAATATGATAGATACAATTAACAAACGCACATCTCTATTGCGAATATGGGTAAGTTCATGCGCAATCACCCCTTCCAACTCTTGATCATCTAATGTATTGATGATTCCTCTCGTAAGTGTAACCGTATAAGATTTTTTGTTGATTCCGCTGGCAAAAGCGTTCAAACAACTATCTTCAATCACATTCACTTTCGGCATCTCCATTCCATTAGCCATACACACATTTTCCACCAAATTATACACACGTTTATTGTCTCTTCTTTCTAAAGGCGCTGCATGGGTGGCTAATTGAATCATCATCGTATTTATAAAAAACGCAATAAAAAACCATATTGTTACTACTATTAGAATTACGGGCAAGGCTTGTAAAGTGGCTTCTCCAGCAGAAAAATAGCTCTCTGTATCTTGAAAATTAACAACTACAAAAAACAGATAAACTAAACCGATTAGCAGAGCCGGAAACATAAACAACAAGATTAAACTCTTTACGTTGTTGCGCCGTTGCTGAGAATGAATGCCGATGTATTTCATTAGTGATTAGTGACTAGTGGTTAATGATTAATGATTAATGATTAATGATAGATGATAACTGAAAACTGAAAACTGATAATTAAAAACTCACCGTTGGCGCTTTATCAAGCGTTGCTCTATCGCTTCCCAAATCAAACATTTGTGCTTTTTGAAAACCAAACATTCCGGCAATAAGGTTTGATGGAAAAGTTTGCACGGCATTGTTAAACTCTTTGGTAGCGGAGTTAAAGAAGCGACGCACCGCAGCCAATTTGTTTTCAATATCCGACATCTCTTCCTGAAGTTGGAGGAAGTTTTTATTGGCTTTCAAATCAGGATAGGCTTCCAAAGTAACTTTTAATCCGGCTAAAACGCCTGAAAGTTGATTTTCTGCAGCAATTTTTCCATCAATAGTAGTTGCAGCAACTGCTTGATTTCTAAGTTCAATTACTTTGGTTAATGTTTCTTTTTCATGTTTGGCATAACCTTTAACGGTTTCTACTAATTGTGGAATTAAATCGTAGCGTTGTTTCAGCTGTACGTCAATATCGGCAAAGGCGTTTTCACGATTATTACGAAGATGAACCAATCTGTTATACAATGAAATAACGAAAATAATTAATAAAGCAAGGATGGCTAATGTTACAATAAGGGTTGTCATAAATTTTGAATTTAATAAATATGAATGTTATATAACGTGAACCTTGAAATAAATTGTATCTACTTAATTATTTTTAATCAGCCAAATAAATATCAACTACTTAAAAATTTTTATTATAAATTCTTCTTCACCCATTCCTCCAACTCATTGGGAAACAGATCTTTTTTAATCACTTTTTTATCTTTATCTAAAAGCATAATAGTAGGAATAATGCGAACATCGTAGAGATGTTTTTCCGAAATTTGAAGGTCGTAGTTCCAGCCATGCATCCAGGTTTTAAATGCGCGCGTTTTTAAATAATCACGCCATAACTCCTCATTCTTCTCAAAATAGAGCGTTAATATTTTTACTTTTCCGGAATTTAGGGCATAATAAAGAACTTCCATGTTTTTCATCTTTTCACGAAACTCGCTGCACGTTGGGCAATCCGGATTTTGAAAATAAATAATTAATATTTCTGCTTCAATATTATACAAAGTTGTCGTATCACCATTTTCAAGCAAAATATTGAAATCAATCGCCTGTTCTCCTTCCTGATTTTTGGTAATGAGGTTCAACTCATATTCGTAGCGCAGTCTTCGCGTTTCTTCCAAATCTGTATCGTTTAAAATATCTCTTAACATGGCAATGTACAACTGTTCATTGCGGTAAGGCGATTTTACGCTCCCAAACTCATGTTCTAAAAAGTCGAATAAAACGTAGTACATATTTTTGTTTTGCGTACTCTTATTAAGTGTCTTTAAAACAACAGGAATAGCATTTTCTGACTCTAATTGCAAAATTTGTTGCGCAAAAGTTCTAAGTTTATTATACAAAACGGGCGTGGTTAATAACCGTTCATCTTCCCATGGAAAATCATCAAAAAGATGCTCAGCAAGGTAGGAAAACAACATTGCTCTATTTCGATAATAGTCTTGCGGGGGCGGCGGCGTTTCAAATGAAGATTGAATAACAGAAGCCAATAAGAGTCCTTTGTTTTCATGAATCACTTTTTCCTGGTAGATTCTTTTTTCGACGTTCATATTTTCCAATTTTAATACGAAAGTGTCAATGTAGGCTTGCATCATCGAGTTGGGCATCTCTTTTTGTTGCATCTCTTGAAATTCTGCGTTTAATTCTTTTTCTTTTATTTTAAATTCCATCATCTGTTTCATATACGCTAAATTTGCGCTATTCTCCTTACTTCCTTCAAATTTAATATCGTCCTCAAAAAAAGAGATCGTAAATTTTTGATTTTTAGAATCAGAAATTAGAAATTCTGTCAATAGTGTTGAGTCTGCTTCAATGATGTAAATTCCGGCGTCTAAAGGAGTTTTATCTTTAATCGTAATATCGTTCTCAAATTTTACAGCTATTATATTTGTAAACTTCTTGTTTTTAAGATGATATGATTTAATAAAAATTGAATCGGCTTCAATTTTTTCTGTTTTTATTCTTATTTGATAACCTGATTGGGCGAAAGTGGTGTGCATTAAAAGGCAAAGAAACAGGGCAATAATTCTGGGCATTTGGCGATATTTTATAATTACGATTGCAAAAATATATCATTTTTCAGTTTTTCAAGCGATACAACATCAATTTTTTTATTCATTGACCAACTTTCTGGTGATGGGGTTACAACATAAGTATGATCAGGGAAGATATCTTCTATGGCGAGATAATTTCCTTTTGAAAGAATTGGGGTAAACGATGCTTTACATTCAACTGCAAGGGTTCTATTATTGAGTTTTACAACAAAGTCAATTTCCGCTCCATTGGTGGTACGGTAATAAAAAATATCAGCTTCGGGGAAGTTACCTTTAATATTGGAAAGCACGATTTGTTCCCAAATTGCTCCAAAAGAAGGATGCCCTGTTAATTCTTGAAACGACCGGATGCCTATCAAAGATGCCGTAATTCCGGCATCTGTTACATATACTTTGGGAGATTTTACCAAACGCTTACCCATATTGGATGAGTAAGGAGGTACAACGTAAACCATGAAAGTACTTTCCAATAAATCAATGTGATTTTTTACGGTTTGATTGCTAATCCCCAGCGCATTTCCCAAATGGGAATAATTAACGGTTTGCCCGTTTAAATGGGCGAGCATTTGCCATATACGCTGCATGGTAGCAGGTGTAAAATTTACCCATTGCAACAAGTCTCTTTCCAAAAAAGTAGCGATAAAACTCCTTCGCCATTCAAAAGAGAGTTTATCGTTTTTACTGAGCAAACTACGTGGAAACCCGCCCCGTTCAAAATATTCTTCAATAGTATAGTGGTTGTTAATTTCAGCAAACAAAAATGGGGTAAGTTGCTTGTAAACAATTCTTCCCGCCAAAGATTCAGAACTCTGTCTAAGCAGATCGCGGGAAGCAGATCCCAACACAATAAAACAGCCCGGTTTATTCCATTCATCAACCAAACTTCTGATGAGTGGAAAAAGATTCGGACGCCGCTGAATTTCATCAATACATATCAACTTTTCTTTTTGTGAAGATAAAAACCATTCTGCATTATCAAGTTTTTGCAAGTCGGAAGGACGTTCCAAATCAAGATACAATACATCGGAAGTTATATTTGATAAAATATGTTTTACTAATGTTGATTTTCCGCATTGACGAGGACCTGTAATAGCGGTTACAGGAAAATTTTCTATTGCCTCTACCACAGCGTTTTCGATAATTCTTTGATAGTACATATTTCTATGATAATAATAATGGTGCAAAAGTAAATAAAATCTTTTAACCATGCAAGTTTCAAAAATAATTTGAGAATTACATGGCTATATGGTCATAAAAACGATAGAAAAAGGAGGCACATTATTGCAAAAAACATACGCTACCTTATTGTTTTATAAATTTTCCTACCCACTCGTTAGCAATCTTTATAAAATAAACTCCTGAGGTTAAATGAGAAATATCAAAAACCACCCCGTCAGCTTTCGACTGCCACCCTTCCAATTTATTGGAGGGGAATTTAGCCATAATTTTTCTTCCATAAACATCGTAAATCTCTATGACAAGGGGATTAATCTCTTTGTTGTTACTACTTGTAACTCGTAACTCATTATTTGCAGGATTTGGGTAGATCTTGATTTTGGAAATCATTGCCTCATTAATACTTTCAGATTGATGTGCAAGTGCATGTAAACTAATTTCTGTTTCTAACTGAGTGGAATCATTACAAATAAAAATAAAACTTCCCAGATACTCAAAATCTACTGTTTTTACAAGCAGAGGAAAAAAATAAGAAAGCGTAATGATTAAAGAATCTCCCGATTCTACCATTCCTTCAACAGGCTCAATGTTAATCAATTTACCATCATAAGTCCCACATTCAATAACAATATCTCTAATTTCAAAAGTGAGCGTTGTATCACCCAGATTATACACCGTGATATAATCATCAACAGTTTCTTCATTAAATACTTCTACTGATGATGATGTTTTGCTTAAAGCCAATATCGGTAGAGGAGTTGGAGGTGGAGAAATAATGGAATCAGCCAAAACTGCTAAAGTGGCGATGCAGGCAAGGCTTACTTGTGTATAAACTCTCACCTGTTCCTGATTGTTTACACTGACTCCAATAATATCATTTGGAGTGTGAATATAAGGACTGTAACTATCATTGTTTTCAAAAGGATAGATACCTTGATATCCATTCGTGCAGAAAGAGGAATGGTCGCTATCTCCATACATGGAAGCATGGTGGGTAATGTTTACTTGCGGGAAATAGATATTGGCGACATTAGTATAATAATCATCTAACGGAGCAGCCATGGCGGGACGAATGATGCTGATGGTAATGTTTGACGCATTTGGGTTTAAATAGCCACTCATGTCAATATTAAAATAACCGAGAATATCCATCCCTTGACTTGCGCATTGCTGGGCATAATAGTCGCTACCGTAAAGTCCGTATTCTTCACCTGAAAAAGCGCAATAGATGATAGAGCGTTTAAAATCGTACTGACTTAATATTTTAGCAATCTCCATAATTCCGGCAGTTCCGGTTGCATTGTCATCTGCGCCGGGCGCTACCTCAGGATTAGGCGGATTCCATGTTTTTGAATCATAGTGCGCGCCACAAACAATATACTCATCAGGCAACTCGGTGCCATATTGAATCGCAATTACATTTGAATTGTTATAATAGGGAAAATTATGAAAGGTTACCTCCAAATCCAAGTTATCATATTTCGATTT
>WRNX01000062.1 GCA_009776395.1 Lentimicrobiaceae bacterium | reverse complement strand
AAAATCGCCCCTACCGGTGGCAACGATGTACGCCCCCGCCTCTTTTGCCTGATAGGGATAGATTTCCGGAACAGGATTGGCACACACAAACACAATCGGTTTTTCTGCCATCAACTTAATCCATTCGGGTTTAATGGTATCGGGTCCCGGTTTGGAAAGCGCTACCAACAAATCGGCATCTTTAAATGCTTCTTCTGGAGTTGTGATGCAGTCGGAATTGGTGGTTTGGCATAATTCCCATTGGCGGTAAAACATGGGATCGTTTTTGTAACGTTCATTGTTTTTATGCAAAGTAGAGCGGCTGTCGAACATGATGATTTTGTGTGGGTCTGCGCCATCGGTTATCATTAAGCGGGCAATGCTGGTATTGGATGCGCCCGCACCGTACAACACCACTTTTATTTCCGACATTTTTTTGCCTGTCAATTTCAAAGCGTTGATTACGCCCGCTAATGTAACACAGGCAGTTCCCTGCGCATCGTCGTGCCACACCGGAATATCACACTCTTCGCGAAGTGTGTCTAATACTTTAAAGCAGTTGGGTTGGGAAATATCTTCCAAATTGATGGCGCCGAAACTTGGTTGGGCGCGTTTTACGAACTCAATAATTTTGTCGGCATTGGGTTCTCCTGTTTCATCGCGGCTGTCTATGCAAAGAGCAACAGCATCTACTCCGCCCAAGTATTTCATCAGCATGGCTTTTCCTTCCATTACGCCGAGCCCGCCCGAAGGGGTGCAGTCGCCATCGCCTAACACGCGCGTGCTGTCGCTTACAATCGCTACCAAATTTTTACGATTACTTAACTGAAACGAAGTATCGTTATTATCTCTAATAGTAGTAGAAACTGCCGACACGCCGGGGGTGTACCACACATTAAACCAGTTGAACCCGTAGATGGGCGCTTTGGGAATGGTTTGCATCTTTCCGCCATAGAAAGCGTGCATTTGTAACGCCATTTTTTTGTAAAACAACGTTTTACCTTTCGCTATTTGGGCTTCGGTAAAAGTTTTGGGAAATAAATCTGTTATAGGTTCTAATAAAATATTTTGAGGTAGCATAGTAATTTTTCTGTGCATGATTAATATTTTATCACCTTATAAGCAACGGCATCAATCCTCACAAAATAGATACCAGCAGGAAAATTACAAATATCAACACTATTCATTCCTTCAATTAAATTAATCTCTTTAAGTTGTTTACCTATAGAATTATAGATAAATGCTTTTGCGGAATAATTATTTTGTAAAAGAATATTGAATTTTCCGGAGGTAAGTGTTGGGTAGATAGTTGTTTTATTGATATTAAACTCATTAATACCGATGCAGTTTTGGGTTGCGGATAAAGTAATTTCTGTTTCGGGCTTATCGGGGTCGTTGCTCAACAGTTTGAAACTGCCGGTGTAAGTCCCATTCTCTACATTGAAGAAATCGTAAGCAAGGGTAATCGTTTGTGATTCGCCTGCCTGCACCGTTCCGCTGAGCGGAGCAATAGTAAGCATTTCATCGCCGAGTTTGGCGTGAGAGAAATGGAAATCAATATCCACTATTCCAAAAGTAAGTTCGGCGTCTCCGTCATTAGATACCACAATATAATCTTCAATAATATCATATCCTGTAGAAGTTACTGTTGAGTTTGTCTTATCCAAACTCAAAATTGGAAAAGTTGGTTGCGGATCTCCAAAAAGTATGAATTGGTGAAAGTCTTTATCTGGAGTATATCTTGCAATATAAGGATGGCTCTCTCTTCTTCCTGATGCGTCGGCGGCAAAAACATAATATTCAACGAGTCCGTTTGGAAGACCTTCTATGGTAACTTCCCATTGATTATCACCAGAAGAGGTCATGTTATATTCTTGATAATCACCGCCGTCAATTCTTAAATAAACAATTGCAGAATCTGAAATGATTGGATTACTGCAATAAGAGTATAGTTCTGCATTAAAAGTTAAGCTTCCTGTATTTTCAATTTCTCCGCATAGGGGTTGATGTTTTATGTAGAGCATACATCTATCTGCAATTTCGTGTGTGCGGCAGTGGAGCGCATCAGTATTCACCCATGGTTCATTTGCCAATTGTGTAACAGGAATAACCGTATAGCCTGGCATTGCCTGTTGATATACTTGAAGAGCGGCTTCATCATACGAGTTGCCTCCTATTGGAACAAAAACTTTATTATTTAATATCAATGAATTGGAGTAAGGAGTTTTAGGCGAAGAACTTGTGGCTCCCGGCGCAAATACTCTGTAAACTTTCATAGGTGTACCATAAGAAGATGTTTGTGATGCAAAATAATCTGCCGCCGCTTGAAATTTAGCAAAATTATTAGCGCCCGGCGCAACACTGTCAACTAATACTTTGTCTGGCGCCAAAAATTTTCCCCAACAATCAATATGCTGAATATTATCATAGGGATAAATAGCATCTGCAATAAAATGTTGGAGATCAATACCCAGATATTCTAAAAATTGCGCCGCTATTTGTTGTTGTGGTGTTCCTGAATTTTCCGAGAGTGTAAGTGTTGTAGAAGCGCCCTGACTATTTCCGTCGTTCATATAATTGCCCCCTGTAAGCGTTAGGGTTGAAGCATACCTATTGATTGGTTTACCGCCATCATTAGACAAATATGTAGCAAGTTGTGTATTTATTTGATTATCTAAGGGGCGTGGCCGGTTATAATTAAAATCGAACATCCCTACTTCGTTATTATCAATTGCCATGAACCATGGACCGTAATCACGTGTCCAGTAGGTATTCGAATTTGCTGTCAAAAATTCGCAATTAGCCATATTCACTCCATTTGAAGTATAACTGTTTATTGCTTGTTGTTGATCTGAACTTGATACGACTGTAATTACTTTAATATCTTCAGCCATCGCTTTAATTAACGAGTACGGGATTCCCAAAGGATAGCGAATAAGTACGGCTTCGGCAGGTTCCCATTCTGCGATAGGACGTATTTGTCCCATAGGAGGAGGAGTTGGAGCGGTTCTAAGTGTATCATAACCTTTGCTTATTGCCCACTCTATTTCTTCCTGGGAAGGGGAGTGATGCAACTGAATCCCGGCTTCGTTATAGATGGGTTGGGCTAATAATGTAAAAACGCTTGTAATGAGTGCAAAAATAAGTAATAGATTTTTTTTCATAGTGATTAATGATTAATGTTTAATGATTAATGATTAATGTTTAATGTTTAATGTTTAAATTTAATTTCTAAATTATTCTTCACAAAACTCGGTGAGTACGCCTGCGGTGGATTTTGGGTGCAGGAATGCAATAGAGAGTCCTTCGGCACCTTTTCTGGGGACTTTGTCAATAAGTTGCACACCTTTGCTTTCGCACTCTGCCAATGCTTCGGCTACACTATCCACCCGAAATGCGATATGATGCACACCTTCTCCTTTTTTTTCAATAAATTTGGCAACGGCGCTCTCTTCTGAGGTGGGTTCTAACAGTTCTATTTTAGTTTGTCCAACTTTAAAAAAAGCGGTTTTCACTTTTTGATCTGTAACCTCTTCAATGTTATAACATTTCAATCCTAATACATCTTCATAGTAAGGGATTGCGGATTTTAGATCTTTTACGGCAATGCCGATGTGTTCAATATGGGATATGTTCATGATAAAAATATTTAATAAAAAAGCGGCGGTAACGCCGCTTTTCAAGATTATTAAACCAATTTATTTTATTCTATTTTCCTCTACGTTCTTTTATACGGGCTTTTTTGCCTGTAAGAGCTCTAAGGTAATAGATACGCGCACGGCGCACTACGCCTCTTTTATTAACCACAATTTCGGAAACGAAAGGGGATGCAAACGGAAAAATTCTTTCTACGCCAATACCTCCTGAAATTTTGCGAACGGTGAACGTTTTAGTTTTCCCATGACCTCCTATTTGTAACACTACGCCTTGAAACTGCTGAATACGTTCTTTGGCGCCTTCTACAATACGATATGCAACGGTAACGGTATCACCCGCTTTAAATTTTGGAAATTGTTTTACTTCTATAAAGTTATCTTCCACATATTGAATTAGTTCCTTTTTCATCTTCGTCTATTTTATTCGTTAAAAACACTTTTTATTTGAGGGGTGCAAAAATATAATTTTTTTAATACGATTTTTTTTTACTTTATTTAGAGTTAATTTTTTTTTTAATGGTAATCTTTTTGATAAATTATGAATGAAAAAATGGAATGCAAATCGTTAAATACAAATAATAGGAGCTTTAAAAATAAATTAGCCGCTTTATAAATAATCATCTGAAAAAATAATTTTTCACAATGCGCGTTAAATCATTTTAATTTTACTGATTATTTTGAAAAACAAATCTAATTTTTGGATATTCTTTTTGAGCGTTGTTTTATTGTTTGGTGCAGGATGTTCTACCCGAAAAAATACTTTTGGTAACCGCGCATACCACACAGTAACTTCCACTTATAATGTGAACTTCAATGGAAAAGAAGCGCTTAATAAAGGAGTTGAAGACTTGAATAAAAAAAGAAAGGACAATTTTTTGGAAATCCTTCCTGTCTATTTTTACCCTCCTAAACAAGATTTAACTTCTGCCTTTCCATCCTTTGATAGGGCAATAGAAAAAGCGTCAAAATCGGTGTTTAAACACTCTATTTTACTCAGAGGAAAAGAGTATGTAAAGACCATGAATTCCGCCTACATGATGATGGGAAAAGCCTATTTTTATAAACAGGATTACAACGAGGCAAAGCGTGTATTCAACTATGTTATAAACGCATACAGCGATTGGGGCAGCGTGGAAGAAGCCACCATTTGGATTGCGCGGGCAGAAATGCAACAAGATTATTTTCTTCGCGCTCAATCTCTTTTGGAAGAAGTGGAACCATTCATCTTTCAGAGTAAAATAAAATCAAATACGATTAAAGATGACGATGAAATAAAAGCAAAATCTAAAACGCCTCCCAAAAAAAAGAGCAAATATGCTAAAAAGAAAAAAACAACTACACAATCAAAGAAACCCGCAAGCAGTTCAAAAAATAAAAAGAAAACCGTTACCCGTAAAATAACCGATGATGTTCGGCTTCAATATTATGCCGCAGAAGCAGAATATAACTTGTTATCCCCAAATAAAGATTTCGAGGAAGCCATTGACAATATTAAAATGGCGTTACAATACCGCCCTAAAAAAGATTTTAAAGTGAGATTATATTTTATTTTAGGACAGTTATATGAAAAATTAGACAAGCAACAAGCCGCTCAAAATTGGTTTTTGAAAGTAATCAAATCGAATACCAACTACGATATGGAGTTTAGCGCCCGAATGCACTTGGCTGTAAATTATGATGGCTCGCCGCTATCAAAAAAAGCGATCATCAAAGAATTGAACAAAATGTTGAAAGAGTCTAAAAATGAAGATTATAAAGACCAAATTTACTTTGCTTTTTCCGAAATTGCCCGCATTGACGACAATGACGCCGATAGAGAATATTACCTTGCCCAATCGGTAGCAGCTTATACCAACAACGATTACCAAAGAACATTTTCTTCCATTTCGTTGGCAGACATCTATTTTCATGAAGAAGAATATGTGAAAGCACAAGCCTACTACGATACTGCGCTGATGTCGTTGCCATCCAATTATCCTAACAGCGAAGCAATTATTAAAAAAGCGTCTATTTTAAGAGATTTGGTGGAAAATTTAGAAGTCATTCAATTGCAAGACAGTTTGCAACGTATTGCCAAAATGAGTGAAAGTGAACGACAAAGATGGGTAAATACGATGATTGCCAATTATACGGAAGAAGAGCGCAGATTAGCGAAAGAAGAAGCCGACAGAATGTTGGCGCTTCAAGCAACACAAAACTTTGCCAATGTAAACGTTAACACACAGGGAACAAGCAATAAGTGGTATTTCTATAATCCCGGATTAGTCAGTCAAGGCGCTACAGAATTTTACAGACGTTTTGGAAATAGAAAATTGGAAGATAACTGGAGAATTAGTAATAAAACAGCTATTTCGTTTGAAGATATGGCTGATATGAACTCCGGAGAAAGCAAAGAAGAGGAAGAAGAATTTGATGCAGACGGAAATCCAATTGTAAGAAGAGAGACCGATCCTAAAAAACCGGCATACTATACCCAAGACCTGCCCATGACGCCAGAAGCTATGGATTCATCGAATATGTTGATTGCAAATGCAATGTACAACGCAGGTATTATCTATTTTGACCAATTGAACGACTTAAAACGATCGAATGAAATGTTAGAAAAACTCATTCAACGTTTTCCAAACCATGAATTAGTTTTACCAAGTTATTTCTTGCTTTGGACCAATTACACCAAACTAAAAAACAACGCTAAAGCAGATGAAGCAAAGAATATCATTCTTACCAAATATCCTGATACTGATTATGCAAAATTAATTTTAGATCCCGATTACTACAGAAAATTGGTGGAAGCGGCAAAAGAAAACGATAGAAAATATGAGCAACTTCATAAAATATATACAACCAAACAATGGGAAAGAACAGTACAACTTGCCGATGAACTGCTTACGCTCACTGATGATGGCGCTTTAATTGCAAAAACTTCCTATCTAAGAGCCGTTGCGTTAGGACAAATTCAAGGTGAAGAAGCCTTAAAGGATGCTTTAACACAAATTATTAAAGATTACCCCAAAGAACCTGTAACGGAATTAGCGAAAATATATTTGTCCACACTTACCAATGTTTCTCAATTTTTGGGTGAAGTAAATGATCCTGCTGTAAACACGGAAACCGGAACAGGTACTGAAACAGGAATTGAAACAGGTACTGCATCTATTGAATCCCCTTTTAATCCTAATATAGATGAACAACATTATATCATTATTCTTGTGGATGTGCATAAAAAAACTGTAACCGATGTGAAGTATGATATATCTAATTTTAACTCTACTTATTTCAGTTTGGATAGATTTAATATTAACAGTTTTTACATTAATCAAGATGAACAATTGGTAACCATTGCAAGATTTAAGGGAAAAACAGATGCCATGAACTACTATATTGCATTGACAACCAATGATGTATTTGAACCCTCCATTAAAGATAAAGGGCTTACCGTTTTCGCCATTTCAGCCACTAACTATTCCATTTATTACAACAAACCTGACGAAAGGTATATGTATAATAGTTTTTTCAAAGAAAATTATCAATAGTAATGATTATAGACAAACTTTTTCTTCACGTTGCCACTAAGGGGCATGTGTGTGTGGGCTTAGATACCGATTATGAATATCTGCCCGAACATTTTAAAAAA
>WRNX01000061.1 GCA_009776395.1 Lentimicrobiaceae bacterium | reverse complement strand
GTCAGCGTATGTTATGCCGTTATAGATATTGACGCCGGCAAGGATGAGTTTCCCGGCGCCGGCTTTCGCCAAGTAGTAACTGCTACTTCCGTTAATCACCCCAGTGATGGTCGCCGTCCCCGACTCCACCCGGATGGTGGTGTTGCCCGTGAGCGTGTAGGGACCTGAGTAGTTCCCCGACGCGGTGTAGGTTCCGCTAAGATTCCCGGACTGCGGCAACAAGTACTGTGCCGAAATGCTACCAACGCTCAAGCCGATGAAGGCGAGCATAATGAATAATTTGTTAAAATGTTTCATAAATAAATAAATTTGGTGAATAATCTTACTCAATTATTCGGCAAAAGAAATATTTTTTTTGCCGGAAAACGAAACGATGCCAACGCTAAATATATCTTAATAGTTTTAAATCGTCATAATCTCTTTCTCTTTTGTTTCCAACATTTTATCAATTCTACCGATAAAATCGTCGGTGGTTTTTTGCACGTCTGTTTCCAATTTTTTCACTTCATCTTCGGGTGTGCCTGAGTCTTTCAATTTTTTGCCGGTTTCGTTAGCGGTTCTGCGCAAATTACGGATACTCACTTTTGCCTGTTCTGCCTCCTGTTTGGCTTTTTTTACCAATTCTTTTCTGCGTTCTTCGGTAGGGGTTGGCACTACAATGCGGATAAACTCACCGTTGTTTTGCGGAGTAAATCCCAAATTGGCTGCCAGAATAGCCTTTTCAATTACGGGCAACATATTGCGCTCCCAAGGCTGAATCACAATTTGACGGGCATCGGGTGTGCTGATATTTCCCACCTGCTCTACCGGCGTAGGATTTCCATAATAATCTACTTTTAAGCCCTCCAACATTTGCGGGGATGCCTTGCCTGCGCGTATCTTCTGTAATTCTTTATCAAAGAAATTAAGCGCTGTATTCATGCCTTCCTTTGCAGTTTGTAAACATTTGTTAGTTTCTTCGCTCATAAGATATAATGATTAGTTATTAGTGATTAGTGATTAGTGATTAATGATTTTTAAGATTTCCGATTATCCGATTTCCGATTTTTATAATGTTAACTCCTCTTAATTCTTAATTCTTAATTAAATTTGCTATTTCTTTTTCCAACATTTTCTTATTCCATTTCATCGCAATGAAATAATGACAAATAATTACAATCGTCCATGTTAATGAAACAAAAAGGAGGATATATAACAATGTTTTTTTTTCAATTGGAATAAAATATACTACCCACAGCAGCAGATTTATTAATATGTAAAAAGTAATATGTTTTTTAAAAGCCACTCTTTTTTTCGCGGTTTTTAATATCAATTCGTTGTTTTCAATTTCGTTCATATTAAAGAATTTAAAGTACTTAATTTTAACTTTTCAAATTAGTATGTAAATATATGGCGGCAAATATATATTTTTTTAAAGAATTATTTTGAATTAGCCAGGGCAAGGCTAAATCTTTTTTTTTAGTGCTAAAAAAACAGGAAAGTTTTGTGTTACCTAAATTATTTCTAAAACCTTATTTCTCAAAGCTCCCTTAGTAGCCAACACGAAACCACAAAGTTTCACAGAATGAAAGACCACAGAATTAATCACAAATCATTTATCTTCAATATTTTTCAATTCTTCCAAACTATAATTTCCTCCTTCGTCAATTTTCTTTTGATTTACCACAGCGTATTCTTCAAGTGTTTCAGGGCGTTTTTCGTTTTTATTCATTTCAATAATCATATTCACTTTCTCTAATGGAATGGCAAAAATGGTGGAATTATCATTTGCGTAATGGTACCATACCACTTTTTTCATGATATCGATTTTATTATAGAAACATTTTCCTTTTTGAGTAAGCAGATGTACATTGGGTTGAGGAAAAGCTTTTAATTCTTCCAAGTAGGTTTCCTGTTCAAAATTAAGGCAACATTTCAGTTTTCCGCACATTCCCGCTAATTTTTGAGGGTTTAAGGTGAGTTGTTGTGTTCGGGCGGTAATGGTAGAAACAGATTGAAATCCGGTGAGCCACGAAGCACAGCAAAGTTCTCTACCGCACGTACCCAAACCACCCAACCGCGCTGCCTCCTGCCGTACTCCAATTTGCCGCATCTCAATACGAATTTTGAATTGCTCCGCTAATATTTTTATTAATTCCCTAAAATCCACCCTGTCTTCTGCTGAATAATAAAAGATAGCTTTTGTTCCATCTCCCTGATATTCTACATCATTCACTTTCATATTTAATTTCAAATCCCATGCAATATATCTTGAAGAAAGCATCGTCGTATTCTCTAAATCAACTGTTGATATCCATTTGTCAATATCGGCAACGCGAGCATGACGATATAGTCTTTTTATAACATCTTCTACTTTAATGCGTTTTTTGGCTAACTGTTTTTTTACGGTTAATCCTAACAGTGAGATAATTCCGATGTCGTGACCGGAGGTTGATTCTACGGCTACAATATCCCCTACTTGAAACTGTCCCTCTTCGGGTAGAATAAAAAAATCTTTATGACTGTTTTTAAACCGTACTTCACAAATTGGAAAATCTTTAAAAGAGGGCGCTATATCCAACTCTTTAATCCAATCTTGTGTAGCTAATTTACAACAATTTAATTGATAATTTTTGCAGTTTGGTCCGTCAATTTCCGGTGGTGCAGAGAGTCCTCGGGTATGAAAACTGTTTTGAGAAATCTTTTTAGATTCCTCTGTAATAGGAACTCTAATATCCAAATCTAAATATTGTTCTAAATTTTCGCCTTGCGAAAAATCTTTATCTTCAAATCGGTTCATCTTTTTTTCCATAAAACACAAAAAATCATTACTCAAAATTGAGTGGCAAAGAAACGTTTTTTATTTGATTTTTTTTATTTTTGTGCTTGAATTAATTCAAAAATATAAAGATATGAATCGTAGATTATTAATTGTAATTAGCATAATCACTGTGGTTGTTTTCTTTGTGTATTTATTTTTTTTTTCTGAAAACAATATTTACAAACACAGAGAACTGGATTTAAAAATAAAGCAATTGGATGAAAATATTGCCAATACAAAAAATCAGATTAACAATATCTATACGTATGAGCAGCTGGAAAACGATACTGCGGGCAAATTAGAAAAATATGCTCGCGAGCAATTGAATCTTCAACGTTCCGATGAAGACGTGTTTGTGGTGGTGTATGAATAACGTAATTATCTTAATTAAAAAACGCAAATTTTCCTTCCTCAAAAGAATCTACCTTAATAGGCAAATCTTTATTTAAAGAACCCGATAAGAGAATTTTTGACAACTCGTTGAGGATTTTCTTTTGAATTACGCGCTTCAACGGGCGGGCGCCATACACGGGATCGTAGCCCATTTCGGCTAACAGATCTAACGCATATTTGGTAAATTCTACCTGCACACCCTGTTCATTTAACATTTTGTTTAAATCGTTAATTTGCAATTTTATAATCTCTTTAATTTCGCGTTTGGATAGCGGTTGAAACATCACAATCTCGTCTATACGATTGAGAAATTCAGGACGCAGCGATTTTTTCAACATATCGGTAACCTCTGCTTTGGTACGCTCAAACAACTCGTCATCGTTGTATTTACTTTTCTCGGCATAATTATCTTGAATAATGTGAGAACCAATGTTGGAAGTCATAATAATGATGGTATTTTTAAAATCGGCAACCCGTCCTTTGCTGTCAGTTAATCTTCCATCATCCAAAACTTGTAACAGGATGTTTAGAATATCTGCGTGCGCTTTTTCAATTTCGTCAAACAGGATTACGGAATATTGTTTTCTGCGTACTTTTTCGGTAAGTTGTCCCCCTTCATCGTACCCCACGTACCCCGGTGGTGAACCAATGAGCCTTGACACCGAGTGCGCCTCTTGAAACTCGCTCATATCCAATCTAATCATAGCATCTTCCGTATTAAACAGATACTCGGCTAATGTTTTTGCCAACTCTGTTTTTCCAACGCCGGTGGTTCCCAAAAAGATGAACGACCCGATGGGACGCTTGCTGTCTTGCAATCCTGCACGGCTTCTGCGAATGGCGTCAGCAATGGCGATAATTGCCTCATCTTGCCCCACTACGCGCTTGTGCAGTTCTTCTTCCAGATGCATCAGTTTCATTTTTTCGCTTTGCATCATTTTGTTTACAGGGATGCCGGTCCAGCGCGCCACCACTTCGGCAATATCGTCAGCATCCACCTCTTCATCTATCATGGCGCCGCCGGCTTGTAAACTGTCTAATTCGTATTGTAGTTTCTCAATCTGTTCTTCCGCTTCTTTAATAATGCCGTAGCGCAGTTCTGCTACCCGTCCGTACATTCCTTGCCGTTCCATCTCGGCAGCCTCCAATTTAAACTGCTCAATATCGGCTTTCTTCTTTTGAATATTTTCTGCCACCTCTTTTTCTGCGTGCCATTTGGCATACAATGAATTACGTTCTTCCTGCAAATCAGAAACAGTTTTGCCCAACTGTTCCATTTTTTCTTGACTGTTATCGTTTTTAATTGCTTCGCGTTCAATTTCCAATTGGCGAATTTTTCTATCCAACTCATCAAGTTCTTCCGGCATGGAATTGATTTCCAACTTTAACTTCGATGCCGCTTCATCAATCAGGTCAATCGCTTTATCGGGAAGAAATCTATCTGTAATATATCTTGAAGATAGTTCAACTGCTGCAATAATTGCTTCATCCAGGATACGCACCTGATGGTGTGTTTCGTATCTTTCTTTCAATCCGCGAAGAATAGAGATGGTAGAATATTTGTCAGGTTCTTCAATCTTAACGGGTTGGAAGCGGCGTTCCAAGGCTTTATCTTTTTCAAAATATTTTTGATATTCGTTTAAAGTAGTAGCGCCTATTGAGCGGAGTTCGCCGCGTGCAAGGGCTGGTTTCAGAATATTTGCAGCATCCATGGCGCCTTCGCCGGTAGCGCCGGCGCCCACCAAAGTATGAATTTCATCAATAAAAAGAATAATCTCTCCATTTGCTTCAATTACCTCTTTAATAACGTTTTTCAAGCGCTCTTCAAATTCGCCTTTATACTTGGCGCCGGCAATCAAAGCGCCCATATCTAACGAATAGATTTTTTTTGTTTTCAAATTTTCGGGTATATCACCGCTTACCAATCTGTGCGCCAACCCCTCAGCGATGGCAGTTTTTCCAACGCCGGCTTCTCCAATAAGAATCGGATTATTTTTAGTTCTGCGCGATAAGATTTGCAATACGCGCCGAATCTCTTCATCACGACCAATCACAGGGTCAAGTTTACCTTTACGCGCGGCATCGTTCAAATTTACTGCATATTTATTCAACGAATTATAAGATTCTTCGCTGCTTTCACCGGTAACTTTACTCCCTTTACGTAAATCTTCAATCGCTGCTTTTATTCCTTTTTCACTAATGCCGGCATCCTTCAAAATTTTGGAAGCATTATCGTTAGACATATAAATACCATATAATAAATGTTCTAACGAAACAAAGTCGTCGCCCAATTCATTGCTGAACACGATAGATTTTTGAATGGCAGTATTTGCCGCAGGAGAGATATAAATATCGTTGCCTGTCCCTTTTGCCAACGATTCAATCTGCTTATCAACTATTTGCAATATCATTTTAGGATTGGTATCCAACTTTTTAAGTAGATAGGGAATTACATTCGGGTCCAATTCTATCAATGCTTTCAAAATGTGAAGCGTTTCCAAACGTGCATGCTTGTTGGTATGGGCAATTAACTGCGCCTGCGCTATGGCTTCCTGAGATTTGAGAGTGAGATTATTGAGATTCATATTTTCTTATTAAAAATTTAAAGTTTCAAGATTTAGGTTATATGTTTTGCAAAAAAAGTGCCAAAGATATATTAATAAATCTTTATTTTTTCTTTTTTACAGCAATTTTCCTGTTAAAAACAGGGCTGCCACTGTAAAATAGATAATCAATCCTGTTACATCTACTAATGTGGCTACAAACGGTGCAGAGGCGGTGGCAGGGTCTAATCCTACTTTTTTCAGTAAAAACGGAATCATTGAGCCTGAAAGCGTTCCCCACAACACTACAAAAATGAGCGAAACGGCAACACTTGCACCAATCCATATCCAATATTCGCCATAATCATACAAACCTGCTTTTTGCCAGATAAATATTCGCAACAATCCGATAGCACCCAGTATTGACCCCAAAAGCAAACCTGAAAAAATCTCTTTTCTCATAACATACCACCAATTTCTTAATTTCAATTCGTTTAATGCAAGCGAACGAATAATAAGACTGGCTGCCTGCGATCCTGAATTTCCGCCGCTGGAAATAATAAGTGGAATAAAAAGAGCGAGCACTACTGCTTTTGCTATTTCCTTGTCAAAAAATGCCATCGCGGAGGCAGTAAGCATTTCACTTAAAAACAGAATGATAAGCCAGCCGGAGCGTTTTTTTATCATTTCCAACAAAGGAGTTTTGGTATAAGAAAGGTCTAATCCTTCCGTACCCCCGAACTTTTGAAAGTCTTCCGTACTCTCTTCTTCTTGCACGTCCAACACGTCATCCACCGTAACAATTCCCAGCAGTGTACCGTCAGAGCCCACCACAGGCAAGGCTACGCGGTCAAGGTCGGCAAATACTTCAACGGCAACTTCCTGGTCATCGTAAGCGTTCAGCGAAACAAACCGGTTGTCGCTAATCTCAGAAATGGTTTGGGTAGGAGGGGCTAAAATTATTTCTCTGATTTTAATATCATCTATCAACTTCCATTTATCATCCACAATGTAGATGACGTTAAGCGTTTCCGAATTATGCCCAAACTTGCGAATATGTTCCAAAGTCTGTTCAACAGTGAAATAGGATTTAACTGCCACAAATTCGGGGGTCATCAAACGCCCGATACTGTCTTCGGGGTAGCCTAACAGTTTGGTTGCAATTTCACGTTCCTCTTTCGATAGCACTTGCAATAATCGTTGGCACATAGTACCGGGCAGTTCTTCAAAAAACGCGGTACGGTCGTCAGGGTCAAGGTCGTTAAGCAGGGTTGCCAATTTATTGACATTAGCGGCCAAACTTTCAATAATATCTTCCTGTTCTTCGTAGGTAAGATGTTGAAAGGTTTCTTTTGCCTGTTCACGCGACAAAAGTCTAAACAAGATAATTTGTTCCGATTTTGGCAGAGATTCAATAATTTCCGCAATTTGATAGGGTTCAAGGGTGGCTAATTCCTGTTTAGCCCTTTTCCAACTCTTTTCTTCAATGAGTTCTAATAAAATGGTTTTGGTTTCATTCATAAGTTCATCTCCTTACATTTAGTTCTGCAAGAAGATTACAACTAACCTTTTCTTACAGAAGTGTTAATACTTTTTTTAAACTGCAACTGGGATAAGGTCCGTCGTCCATGATAAATAATTTT
>WRNX01000060.1 GCA_009776395.1 Lentimicrobiaceae bacterium | reverse complement strand
AAAACTCAATAGACTTGGCAACCGCACTGAACGAAGCAGGAAAACAATACGAAATGTTCTTTTATCCGAATAAAAACCACAACATCTCCGGCGGAAATACAAGATTGCATTTATATGAAAAGATGACGGAATTTCTTTTTAGAAATTTGTAAAGAGAAATTTTTGTATGTTAATACCTTTACAACTTGTCTTATTAATATTTTGAGTAAAAGTTGCATTCGGCTTGTTTTTTACAATAATAATAGATATTTGCAATCTAAATCCCATAGATTACAATGCACATAAAAAATTCTCTGTTTTCAAGAATAAAAAATTATAAATCAAGGATTTGTGTAATTTTATTGTGTAATTTACTGGCAGTTGCTTTTTCTATTTTGTCATTTTTTTTATTAGAACCGTTCTTAGATTTACTTTTTGCTGGCAGTTTGGAGAAATTGAGTGTGCTGAGCGCTTTTTTTGTGTCAATATTATCAAAAATGTTTGATGTACAATCACTAAAAACATCTATGGTTTCAATGGTGATCATAGTTATTCTTTTCTTTATCTTGAAAAATTTATTTACTATTCTTTCTTCATGGTTAATGGCAACAATTAAAAGTAGATTTATTCAAAATCTTAGAAATGAAATCTATGAGCGCATCACTATTTTGCCGCTTTCCTATTTTTCACAAAGAAAACGCGGCGATGTAGTTTCAAGAGCAGTGAACGATGTGCAAGAATTGGAAAATACTTTATTAAAATCGTTACAACAATTTCTTACAGAACCTATTACAATTTTAATTTATTTGATAACACTTTTTATAATTGATTATAAGTTAACACTTTTTACGCTTCTGTTGCTCCCTCTTGCAGGATTTTTTATTTCGTTAGCATCTAGAAAATTAAGAAAAAAATCGCGGACTTCTAAAGAAAAATTGGGTAACCTGTTTTCACATATTGAAGAATCTCTATCCGGACTAAGAATTGTGAAAGGATTTAATGCCCAACAACATGCAGCAAATATTTTTGATAAAGAGAATAAAAACTACTCACAATTGTTCAAACAGATTTTATGGAATGTAGATTTGGCATCTCCGTTGAGTGAGTTTTTAGGCGTTACTGTGGTAATGATTATCTTAATTTTTGGGGGATGGCAAGTATTAAGTGGCACGAGCGCTTTATCGGCGCCGCTCTTCATTGTATATATTGCGATCATCGTACTAATTATTAATCCTGCAAAAAATTTTGCCGCTGCTTTTGCCAACTACAAAAGAGGGTATGTTGTTTTGGAAAGAGTAGAAGAAATTCTGCATGCAGATGAAAAAATTGTACAGGCTGAAAATGCTATTCCCTTAGACAATTTCAATCATCAAATTGAATATAAACAAGTTTCTTTTTCTTATAGTAACGATGTTAAGGTTATTGATAATATGTCTTTTTCAATTCGGAAAGGGGAAATATGCGCTATTGTGGGCGCCTCAGGAGCAGGGAAAAGTACGCTGATAGATTTATTACCAAGATTTTATGACGTTACTGCTGGCGAAATATTAATTGACAACATCAATATTAAAGAGTATCTGATTGACGATTTGAGAGGATTATTTGCCTTGGTTACGCAAGATATTGTTTTGTTTAACGATACTGTTTTTAATAATATTACCTGCGGATTAAAAGAGGTGTCTTTTGAGAAAGTAAAAGCTGCCGCTGAAGCAGCATGCGCTTTAGAGTTCATAGAAGAGTTGCCTCAAAAGTTTGATACTGTTTTAAGTGATAGAGGATTATCACTTTCAGGAGGACAACGACAGCGGTTAAGTATTGCCCGCGCCATTCTAAGAAATGCTCCTATTCTTATTTTAGATGAAGCCACCAGCGCATTAGATATGGAATCAGGTAAAAAAATACTTGACGCCATCCATGAACTAATGAAAGAAAAAACAGTAATTATTATCACTCACAGACTATCTACTCTGGAAAATGTAAATCAAATAATTAACCTATAATCAACTACTAATCATTAATCACTAATCATTAATCACTAATCATTAATCACTAATCACTCATCAAAATGTTTTTAGAAAGTAAAGCCAACCGGTCGAATAAAAAAGGATGGATAGAAGTAGTCTGTGGATCTATGTTTTCCGGCAAAACGGAAGAGTTGATTCGTAGAATTAAGCGTGCGCAATTTGCTCAACAGAAAATAGAACTCTTTAAGCCTGCGATGGATACTCGTTATGCAGAAACAGAGATGGTATCGCACGATGCTTCAGCATTACCCTCTACTCCTGTACATAATGCCGCAGAGATATTACTCTACGTATCTATGGAAACTGTTGAAGTAGTGGGTATTGACGAAATACAGTTTTTCGATGAGGGGATTGTTGAGGTGTGCAACCAATTGGCAAATGCAGGAATTAGAGTGATTGTTGCCGGATTGGATATGGATTATCAGGGAAATCCATTCGGCCCAATGCCAAAGTTGATGGCAATTGCGGAGTATGTTTCAAAACTGCATGCAATATGTACCCATTGTGGAGATTTGGCGCATTACTCACACCGCATTGTTGCCGGCGATAAACAAGTTTTACTTGGCGAAAAAGACGCCTACGAACCATTATGTAGAAGTTGCTTTAATTTAAAGTGACAAGTTACAAGTTACAAGTTACATTAATCACTAATCACTAATCACTAATCACTAATCACTAATCCACAGCATCATGCAAATATTACATTTTATTTCTCAACACATTACGAGTATCATTGATATTCTTTTAGTAATTACCATTATTATACTACTTTTCAGATGGTTGCGCGGAACAACTGCAACCCGAATTATTTTAGGGTTAATTTTAGTTTATGTAGTGTGGAAAGTGGTTTCAATTTTTCATCTTACGGTACTTTCAGAAATTTTAGGGCAAATTATTCAAGTGGGCGCCATCATATTGGTAATCATTTTTCAGCCTGAAATACGTAAGTTTCTGTATTTGCTGGGAAATAGGAAGTTTTTTAAATGGTTTGCCAAATATAATAAAGATGAAGATATTGAAGATGATATTGATGCCATAGTTCGTGCGTGTAAACGGATGTCCGCTTCTCAAACAGGCGCATTAATCATTATAGCAAGAAGAAATCCATTAAATGAAATTATTACGACAGGAGAACAGATTGACGCACTCGTGTCAAGAGAACTCTTAGAAAATATCTTTTTCAAAAACAGCCCGTTGCACGATGGCGCGGTGGTTATAAAAAAACACAGAGTTGCTGCTGCGCGCTGCATTTTACCAGTTTCAAAATCTACTTCATTGCCTTCAGATATAGGGTTACGACATCGTTCGGCTGTTGGAATTACTTCCGAAACAGACGCCATTGCAGTGGTCGTTTCAGAACAAACGGGACAAATTTCTATTTCCATTCAAGGAAATTTACAACAAAATATTTCTCCAACAGTTTTGAAACAAAAATTACTAGGGAAAATTGAGATATAATTTCTTTATAATTCCAGCCGGTCGAAACTGATGGAAAATAAATTATTAAAATTCTTTTGCTTCCTGCCACAACCTTTCCATCTCATCCAACGTCATATCCGACAATGGTTTACCTTGCTTGTTTGCTTTCTGTTCAATATAATTAAAACGTTTGATAAATTTACGGTTGGTTTTTTCTAAAGCATCTTCGGGGTTAATATTCACAAATCGTGCATAATTGATCAATGCAAACAAAATATCTCCAAACTCATCTTCCATTTTTTCAGAGTTTTGGCTCTTCTCTTTGTTAAATTCTGCTAATTCTTCCTGCACTTTCTCCCACACCTGTTCGGTATTTTCCCAATCGAATCCTACGCCTCGTGCTTTTTCCTGAATACGGTATGCTTTTATCATAGCAGGTAGTGAATTGGGCACTCCTCCCAATACCGATTTATTCCCCTCTTTCAGTTTTATTTTTTCCCAATTCTCTTTAATTTCATCTATTGAATTTACTTCCACTTCGTCAAAAATATGTGGATGACGCCGAATCAATTTTTCGCAAATACCATTAATTACAGTTTCAATATCAAACAGGTTTTGTTCTTCTCCAATTTTGGCATAAAAAACAATATGTAACAACAAATCTCCTAATTCTTTGCCTATATCGGAATATTTTTTATCAATAATGGCATCCGACAATTCGTATGTTTCTTCAATAGTTAAATACCTAAGTGAATCAAAAGTTTGTTGGCTGTCCCATGGGCATTTGGCTCGCAGTTCGTCCATGATGTCCAAAAGTTTTTGAAAAGATTGGAGAACACTATTCATAAAATAATTTATTGTAAGTGACCGGCAAAAATACAATTTACTTATTAAAAATATATAGAAAATTACATTTAATGAATATAGTTCTCTTTTTTTTGATTAATAAAGAATATAAAATTATAATAATATTTTTGCCGCACTATTGGCTGTGTTGTTTTGGGCAGTTTATAGGAGAAGTTTGAAATAAAATAGTAAAACAAACGATTATCAAATTTTAATAATCAAAAAAATAAATATGAATACGGAACTGAAAAAAATTACTCCCCAACAAATCGAAAATGCACTTTCAATTTTGAAAGAAAACAAAGACAGTAAACTCATTACGCACTTGAACTCGTGTGTGCATTGCGGGCTTTGTGGTACAAGTTGTATGTATTACTTAACGACCGACGACCCGAAAATGATGCCTGCGTATAAAGTAGATATTGTGGCATCTATTTACAGAAGATATTGCACCGTTTTTGGAAAAATATTGCCCAACTGGGTAAAAGCGCGCGAAATAAACGAATATACCATTGAAGAGATGGTTGACGCGCTTTTCGGTTCGTGCACTATGTGCGGGCGTTGTGTGAAACATTGCTCTATCGGTGTGGATATTCCATATATTGTGCGCATTGGAAGAATGATGCTCGCCGCTTTGGGTGCTGTGCCCGAATCGCTGCAAGCCACCGTTAATGCCGCCATCGAAACCGGAAATAATATGGCGATCCCCACACAAGAATTTGTGGATACTATTCAATGGATGGAAGAAGAGCTGCAAGACGAATTAGGAGATAAAGAAGCAAAAATTCTATTAGATGAACCTAACAAAAAGGTACTCTACACCCTCAACCCACGAGAGCCGAAGTTTTTTCCGCTCTCTATCAGTGCAGTGGCAAAAGTGTTCTACGCGGCAAAAGAGAGTTGGACGATTTCAACAAAAATGTACGATATTACAAACTATGCTTTTTTCTCTGGAGATAATGAAAAAGCCACTATCATTGCACAGCGATTGGCAGACGAAATGAAGAAACTGAACGCAGAAATTCTTGTGTTGGGCGAGTGCGGGCACGGGGCGCGGGCAGTGCGCTGGGAAGCTCCTAACTGGCTTGGCGTTAAATTCGATTTTAATACCCTAAACTTAATCGAAATTTTTGGAAACTATTTGCGCGAAGGTCGTATCAAAGTGGATAAATCCTTGAACAAAAAACTATACACTATCCACGACCCCTGTAATATTTCAAGAAACGGCGGATTAATGAAAGAGTTACGTTTTGTGGTGGGTCAATGTGTGGAAAATGTGGTAGAGATGAACCCATATGGCGAAGATTCTTTCTGCTGTGGTGGTGGCGGCGGACAACTTGCTATGGGAGAATACAACGACCGCAGACTGAAAACCGGAAAAATGAAAGCCGACCAAATAAAAGCCACAGGCGCGCAAGTAGTGATTACCCCTTGTCATAATTGCGTAGATCAACTGATGCAACTTAATGCCACTTATAAATTAGGAATACAAATTAAAACTGTTGCAGAAATTGTAGCGGATGCGATTATATTTTAAAATACAGATTTCAATTAATTGTTTATATATTTACTTTCGTCCAAAATAGTCTTTATCGTTAATAGCGCTGCAACACTCCAGGCCTGAGAAATACATCCATTAGATAGATAGGGTGGATCGCCATCAGTAATTTCCTCTATGGTTGAGATTCCATAATCAAACATACACGCATCGAAATTGTAGAAAATTTTTTCTAAAATTGGGATAGCTTCTTTTTTATAAACAGCGATTAGACTTTCAGCAAACGGTTCTAACAACCAAGGCCAAACTGTACCTTGATGGTAAGCAGCGTCTCTTTCTTCTTGATTTCCAAAATATTTTCCTTTATAATCGGGATCATTGGGTGAAAGAGTGCGCAATCCTTTCGGTGTTAATAATTCTTCGTGTGTTTTTTTCAATATTAATTGTCGAATCTTTTCACTTACAGGACAATAAGGAAGTGAGGACACAATCACCATATTGGGACGCACTTGAAAGTTTTTATTATCTCCATTTACAAAATCTGCCAAATATCCTTTTTCTTTATCCCAAAAAGTTTCTTTAAAGACAGCTGGAAATTTTACAGCAATATCTTCCCAATCTTTTATAAAGTCTTCATCTTTTTCGTAAATAGCCACTTCTAAAGCAAATTTTACAGCATTATACCACAACCCATTAATTTCTACTTGACAACCAGTACGTGGCGTAACAGGAACTCCTTTTATTACAGCATCCATCCAAGTGAGCGCGTGGGCGTCGTCTCCAGCAAAAATTAAACCGTTATCCAACATCTTTATATTGAACATAGAACCTGCTCTAAATGCATACAGTATTTTTTTCACTGCATCTCCATATTCAGACCAAATTTTCTTTTGTGATTTTGTAAAAATTGAATATTTCTGTAATGCACGAATGAACCAAAGAGGTGCATCCACCGAATTATAGGCAGCACTTCCTCTTTCGCCAATATTTGGGAAGAGACCGTTATGTATCTCCGAAAGCATATCGTCCATAATTTCTTTACAAAGTTCAGGTTTATTCAAAGCCAAAGTTAACCCAGAAAGAGCAATAAAAGTATCTCTTCCCCAACGACCAAACCATGGATAACCAGCTATAATTTTGGTTTTACCATTTCTTTTAACAATAAACTGTTCAGCAGCATTTTGCAAACAATTTACAAAAGAAGATCGTTTTGAGTTTTTTTTCAATTCTTCTTCAAAAATCTCTTTAATTCTATCGGGGTCAAGCGGTTTGATCCCAATAGACAGGTAAATTTCATTATTATCTACCTTTGCACAAATTTTTCCCAAATTCAGCAAATCTTCATGTCCACTATAACCACGTTTTAATTCTTCTTCATATTCAAAATTTTTATACCAAACGGGGGAATGCAAATATTCCACTGCTTGATTAGATTGAAACACAACAGATGTATAATTATCATACAAACAATACTCTACACCGTTTTTAATGGGCTTATAATCTGTATTAACAAAAGGATTTTGATAGGTTAACTGGTGGGCATTTCGATATGCCAGCAATGGTTCAAATAAAATTTGAATTGATTTATAATTATCTAATATTGAATATTTTAATATTAATCTTTCTTCATCCTTACACATCAGAAACGCTTTCGAAAAATTAAATTTTCCCACTCTATAATAATAGGTAGGAACTACGTCTGAATTAAATTTTTGAAGATATTTATTACCTTTCGGTGCAATCGTACTACCTTTGTATTGATGTACACCTAAATGAAATTCCATATTATCAATAATAATGCTTTCGTTCAAATAAGAAACCAATACATGATGTTCACCATCAATTTTGTCTTGCGGAGTAACAAAAAGTCCGTGATATTTGCGTGTATTTAAACCTATTAACGTAGTGGAAGCGTATGCACCTGCTTGGCTGCAACGCAGTATTTCTCTACCTTTTGAATAATTAATGTTTACTAAATGCTCTTTATCAAATTCAATATAACTCATAAGGGATAAGGGATAAAAAATGAAAGGCAAAAATAAAAAAAAATACGATAAAAAATTACTATCTAAAGTTTGCTAAAATGAACTGAAAAAGAGATTACAAAAAAATAGTAATATCATATTTATTTAACATTTTTTTGGGGAATGACAATTATATACGCAAAAAAACATATTTTTGCCGCCATATATATGTATATCGGGATATAGCGTAGTCCGGTTATCGCGCCTGCTTTGGGAGCAGGAGGTCGCAAGTTCGAATCTTGCTATCCCGACAAAATATAAAACAATAAAAACCAA
>WRNX01000059.1 GCA_009776395.1 Lentimicrobiaceae bacterium | reverse complement strand
TACTATTCAACTGCAAGATGCAGCAAGCGGAATGTTTTTTGTGGTGGTTTTTCTAAAAGACGGTACTATGCTTACGCAGAAGATGATGGTGCAGCGGTAGGGAGACAGTAAGACAGTAAGACAGTAAGACAGTAAGAGAGTAAGACAGTAAGAGAGTAAGAGAGTAAGAAAGTAAGAGAGTAAGAAAGTAAGAAAGCAGAAGGATATAAGTGGACGAGTGAACGAGTGAACAAAATTTATTATCATTTCATCCCAATTCATCCCATTATTCCGGCGCAATTCTTTCTACTTTTTCTACTTGATCAATTTTATACAAATTCTCAATGAGTTCGTTCAATGCTTTCACATTTTGAATATAAATCATCAGTTTTCCGGAAAAGGTGTTGCTTTTGCACCAAATATCAATGGATCTGATATTCAAATCCATCTGAGAGCAAACTACATCAATAATCTCTTTTGCCATCCCTTTTCTGTCGAAACCGGAAATTCTAATTCCTGTTAAAAACGCAACGTTCGATTCTTTACGCCATTTTGCCTTAATGATACGGTTTCCAAATTTCGACATCTGTTCAATCGCATTCGGACACTTGGTTTGATGCACTTCAATAGTATCGTTGGTAATTTGAAATCCCATAACTTGATCACCCGGAATAGGATTGCAACACTCGGCAATAATATATCGAATAACATCGGAAATCTCATCCAAAAGAAAAACTTCCGGTTTTTTTTCCAATTGTTCATCAATCAATCTATCAATCTCTTTATTGTGCTGATGATCTGAAATCTTTTTCCGAAAATCATCAATAGCATCAATGTTAAGATTTTTTCTTCTAAAAATTTTGCGGATACGATCTTTTGTAATTACGCCTTCTGCAATGCTGTTCCAAAATTCGTAAGGGGATAATATTCTGGCATCTGCCTGAACACGACCTATGTTAGAGGCGTTATTTTCAATTTTTAATGATTCAAAAATATCGGATAATATTTTTTTTCCTTCCTCTTCTTTCTTTTTATGTTCTTCGCGAAATGCCTCCTTAATTTTTTCCCGCGCATGAGAAGTTTTAACGTAATTAAACCATTCCGGTTTGGGCGTTTGTTTTTTTGATGTAATCACTTGAAGTTGGTCGCCATTGCGAAGCACATAATCAATAGGCACAATGTTGTAATTTACTTTTGCGCCAATACATTTATTTCCAAGGTTGGTGTGCAGTTCGTATGCAAAATCGAGTACCGTGGAGCCGGCGGGCAATACTCTTCTTTCTCCCTGAGGAGTAAAAACAATAACTTCTTTAAGCGCAAGATTGAGTTTTACTTCGTTTAAAAATTCTATCGCAGTAGTATCCTCACTTTGCAACATCTCTCTAATTTTTGTAAGCCATTCTTCCACACGGTTTTCATATTCCTGAGGATTTCTGTTTTCTTCTTTGTATTTAAAATGTGCGGCAAGCCCTTTTTCTGCAATTTCATCCATACGTTTGGAACGAATTTGCACTTCCACCCATTTCCCTGTTTTGCTCATGGCGGTAATATGCAACGATTGATACCCGTTGGGTTTGGGATTAGTAAGAAAGTTTCGTTCCCGTAAATGGTTGGTTTTGTAAAGTTCTGTAATGATAGTATGAATGCGCCAGCAGATATTCTTTTCCTCTTCGGGCGGCGAATCAAACACAAAACGCACCGCAAAAATGTCGTAAATATCTTCAAAATTTATTTTTTTACGAACCATTTTTTGATGAATTGAATAAACCGATTTGGTTCGGTTGGTAACTTCTGCATCAATGCCCGCTTCTTTCAGTTTTTCTATGACAGGTTTGGTAAAATCTTCAATGAGTGTGCTTCTTTTTTTGGCAGTGGTTTCAAGAGCGTTAAGAATCTTGTTATATTCCACAGGATCATTGTATTTCATTGCCAAGTCTTCCAATTCACTTTTAATAGAATAGAGTCCTAAACGATGGGCAATGGGAACAAAAAAGAAAGTGGTTTCGGAAGATATTTTCCACTGTTTTTCTTGAGTTAATGCGTTCAAAGTTCTCATGTTGTGCAATCTATCCGCTAATTTTATCAAAATTACACGCACATCTCCTACCGTGGATAGCAGTATTTTTTTAAAATTTTCTGCCTGCACCGATTGATCCACATTTAACACAATATCTTCAATTTTTGTAAGTCCATCTACAATTTTAGTTATTTCTTCGCCAAACAATCCTCTAATATCTGCCAGCGTAATATCCGTATCTTCCACTACATCATGCAGTAACGCGCCAATCATGGATTTTACGCCCAGATTAATCTCCTGCGCAACAATTTTCGCTACGGCGATGGGATGATATATGTAGGGTTCTCCTCCTTTTCGGCGCATATCCTTGTGGGCATCAACCGCCAATGAAAACGCTTTATAAAATAGATCACGCTGCTTTTTTGAGGCATTCGGAGGAAGCATACGACACAACTCTTTGTATTTTTGTATGATAGTCTTCTTTTCTAATGTTGGATTGGGGATATAGATTTCCATTTAGTCTTTAATTTTCATGTCTAAAATTTGCATAAAATCTTCAAATTCTTCATTTTGTTCTTTAAAATTTTGCAACTTGTCTTTTACATCATAAATAATTTTTTTAGTTTCCATTTTTTCATCGGTTTCCACTATCACATCCTCTATCTTTTCATCAAAATTAATGCGTAAATATTCTAAAACTTCTCTTGTTTTTGCTTCAAAATGTTCTTTTTGGATTTTATTTTTAACGATTACTTTAATAATATTATTTTCAATTTCGGGTAATGATTCTTTTAACGGGTGGTAGATGATGGGGATAGCGGCGAAAACTTGTTCAAACATGGCGCGCCAGTGAGAAGAAAAGTCTTCAGAGTTGAGAGTTGAGGGTTGAGAGTTGAGAGTTGAGGGTTGAGAGGTGAGAGGTGTGTTTAATTCCTCCTTTTTTTGTTCTCCAATAATATCGGTGATATCGGGAGTTTTTTTTATGGGCATTGCAGAGGGCGCCACAAAACTGCGGGTAGATTGCTGCGGCGTTGTGGAGGGCGTTAAAGCGCTGATTCCGCCTGGCGGAGAAGGGTCTGTATTATTTCTCCCGTGATTGCCTGACGCCCGCATTTAATTTATATATATAGTTTCCATTGATTTGCATCAAACAGATCTCTACGCTCAACCGTTTGTTTTGAGAAAGTTTATAATTAAAATCGCATTGATTTGCCAATTCCAATCCACGAAGCAACAGTTGTTTATCGGCTTTTTTTGCCTGTTCAAAAAAACGTTGTTTGACCATATCTGACACCTCCATCAATTTAATAGTGGATGGATTTTGCGCCACCAATAGTTGTCGGAAATGGGTAGCCAAACCGGAAATAAAATGTTGTCCTTCAAACCCTCTACTTAAAATATCATCAAAAAGGAGCAGTGCGGCGGAAGCATCTTCGCTGAACAAAAAGTCGGTCATTTTAAAATAGTTATCCACATCCAACACATTCAAATGTTGAATAGCGGTTTGGTAGGTAATTGTTTTTCCGGAAAAACTTACCAACTGGTCAAAAATTGAGAGCGCATCTCTAAGTGCGCCGTCTGCTTTTGAGGCAACCACCCGCAGGGCTTCCTCTTCGGCTTCAACGGCTTCGCTTTTTGCCACAAAAGCTAAATGTTTCATGATGTCATTGTCGCCAATTCTTTTAAAATCATACACTTGACAACGGGATAAAATGGTAGGAATAATTTTATGTTTTTCGGTAGTGGCGAGAATAAATTTGGCGTAAGCGGGCGGTTCTTCCAATGTTTTTAAGAAAGCGTTAAATGCTGAGGCAGAGAGCATGTGCACCTCATCAATGATATACACTTTATATTTAGCGCCCTGCGGACTAATTCTTACCTGCTCTACCAACGAGCGAATATCTTCCACCGAGTTATTGGAGGCGGCGTCCAATTCATACACATTAAAAGAGGCGGATGCGTTGAACGATTTGCAGGAATCGCATTCGTTGCAGGGTTCAAAATCAGGGGTAAGTTGATGGCAGTTGAGGGCTTTGGCGAATATGCGGGCGCAGGTGGTTTTGCCCACCCCTCTGGGACCGCAAAACAGGAACGCTTGCGCCACTTGTTGCGTTTTAATAGCATTTTTGAGGGTAGAAACAATGGCATCTTGCCCCACCACTGTATTGAATGTAGAGGGACGATACTTGCGCGCAGAAACAATAAAATTATCCATAATAATTGTAGTAATAATTTGTTAAACAGTATCTTAATTATGAAAAGATAACGATACAAAAATATGAATTTTTTGTAATGAAAAAACGATTTCGAGAGTAAGCAGATATGATAATAAAAAATTATCTTTGCCGCAATAATTTTTACTCTATGAAAAACAATTTTGAATTTAAAAACCCTACCCAATTAATCTTTGGAAAAGGAACTATCGCACAATTAGCAAAAGAATTGCCCAAAAATGAAAAAATCTTGGTTACTTATGGCGGAGGCAGCGTAAAACAAAATGGCGTTTACGAACAGGTTTGCCATGCTTTGAAAGGATTTAACTATGTCGAGTTTTGGGGGATTGAGCCCAACCCAACGGTTGAAACTTTACGCAAAGCAATTGACTTGGGCAAACGGGAAAATATTACCTACATTCTTGCTGTGGGAGGCGGCTCGGTAATAGACGGCACAAAGTTGATATCTTCGGCAATTCCTTACGATGGAGATGCATGGGAATTAGTACTGAAACCCTCCAAAATTGGAAAGATGATACCCTTTGCTTCAGTCATTACTTTGCCCGCAACAGGCTCTGAAATGAACTGTGGCGCAGTAATATCCAATGCAGAAAAACAGGAAAAATATGCATTTTATTCTTCCTATCCTCAATTTTCAATTTTAGATCCTGCCACTACTTTTTCTCTTCCCGATTTTCAAATTGCATGCGGTATTGCCGACACTTTTATTCACGTGTTGGAACAATATCTTACTGTAACAGAAGAATCTGCGCTTATGGACAGATGGTCGGAAGGAATTATGCAAACTTTAATAGAATTAGCGCCCCAAATAAAAACGAATAAAACCAACTACGAAGCGATGGCAGAGTTTATGCTTTGCGCCACGATGGCATTAAACGGATTTACCGCTATGGGAGTAACCGAAGATTGGGCAACCCACCTCATTGGACACGAAATCACAGCGTTGCATGGCATTACACACGGACAAACCTTAGTGATTGTAATTTTGGGAACAATGAAAGTAATGAAAGAACAAAAAAAAGAAAAAATATTACAGTTTGGCGCCAGAGTATTTCATATTTCAGAAGGAACAGAAGAACAACGCATGGATAAAACTATTGCCGCATGCGAACAGTTCTTTAGATCTATTGGATTAGCAACAAAATTAAGTGAACTAAATATTGGTAAAGAAACTATTACCACTATTAAAGAGCGGTTTATTAAAAGAAACACAAGATTAGGAGAACGTGGAAATATTGACGGAAATGTTACCGAAGAAATTTTAATTGCCTGTTTATAAAAATGTCACCCCCAAAAACTATTCCGAAAGTGTTTACAATTATGTCCTTGTCATAGTAACTTTATAATACAATAATAATACTCTTTTTTCGTTTACACAACCATATAAATATTAAAAAATTAAATACTATGAAAAAATGGATTTGTACTGTATGTGGCTATGTTCATGAAGGCGAACAAGCCCCCGAATTTTGTCCGCAATGTAAACAACCGCGAGAAAAATTCAAGTTATTAGAAGCAACCGGAAAATTGGAATGGGCAGATGAGCATCGTATCGGCGTTGCCCAAGGATTGAATGAAGAAGTTGTGGAAGGACTTCGCGCTCATTTTATGGGCGAAGCGACAGAAGTGGGTATGTATTTGGCTATGAGTCGTCAGGCAGACCGAGAAGGCTACCCCGAAGTGGGCGAAGCCTACAAAAGAATCGCTTTTGAAGAAGCCGAACATTGTGCCAAATTTGCAGAAATGTTGGGTGAAATAGTTTGGGATACCAAAACAAATTTGGAAAAACGAATGTTAGCCGAACAGGGCGCATGCGCCGACAAAAAGAGAATTGCTACATTGGCAAAAAAATTAGACTATGACGCTATTCACGATACCGTACACGAAATGTGTAAAGATGAAGCACGTCATGGGCAAGTATTTGAAGCGCTATTTAACAGGTATTTCAAAAAGTAAAAATGCAAAAACAAAAAAGAGGTCGAAAATGACTTCTTTTTCTTGCTCCCATGCCTCAAATTTCTTTTCAGCTTCCTATTCGTTAAAAGCACCTTTTGCAATGCCGCCGCGTAAATGTTTCATTTTTTTTCATTCAAATATTTTAAATATTTAAGCGTTAGCTATTGAAAACAAAAAATATGAAATGGAAACGCCGATATTTTTGGTTCTTAATTGTATTTTTTACGCTTGCAATTGCATTTTTTTTTCTATTTATTGTACCTAAAAAATTGTTAATAAACAATAATAGTTTTTCACAGGTAAGAGAAAAGAAAAAAAATCTTAATATTCATATTTTGCGTTATGAACAAGATTTGTTCTCATTAGATGTTCATAATATGGATAAAGAAATTGAAAGATTGTCAAAAAAATATCCTCCTTTACTTATTGAGCCGGAAATTTGGAATGATAAAGAGAGAATGAACGAATTGAAAGCATATTTAACAGATACAGTTATAATTTCGCTTAGTAAAAATGCAGAAAAAGTTATCAAAACAAACGTTTTATTAAAAGAATTGGAAAAGGCATTTGGATACTATAAAGTTTTTTATCCCAATGATTCCATTCCTTTGATTATCACTATGATTTCGGGACTTGACATGACGATGCCTTCCGTATATATATATGATAATATTTTGTTTGTTAATGTAGATATGTATTTAGGTGCAGATAATTCTTATTATAGAGCGGCAGGAATACCTTTATATATTGCCGAACGGTGCAATCCTGTTTATTTACCCATTGACATTTTCAAAAGAGCATTAGTGTATAAATATTTACAAAACCCTCCTCGAACAACGTTGTTGGAGGTTATGATTACAGAAGGAAAAAAATTATATTTTACGCAAATGATGTTTCCTGCTTTGCATGAGAGATTTATTATTGGATATTCGGAAAAAAAATACGATTGGGCAAAACTCCATTTAGGCAATATTTGGAACTATATCATTGAAAAAAACGAATTATTTGGGAAAGAGGAGGCACTTATGCGTTCTTACATTGAAGATGCTCCTTTTACCAAACAGTTTGGAAATGATTCACCGGGGAGGTTAGGATCTTTTATGGGCTGGAAACTTATTCAAAGTTATATGAAAAACAATCCCAATATTACGCTTCCCGAACTTATGCAAGAGTTTGATTATCAGAAAATTCTTAATTTATCGAAATTCAAGCCGCATGTAAAATAATTTTTAATAAACAGGGTTGTAAAAACTAGGAGTCCCAAACACAAAAAAAATATTAAATATATATAATTTGAAAACCACAAAATTTCAAATCCTTTCTTGCACTCTTTTACTTTTACTGAACTTAGAAACAGTAAACGCACAATCGCTTCTTGCACCCGCAGAAGGATTGCAGATTTCATTTGCTACAGGTAATGCCCAATATAAAGATTATCTTGCAAACGGATTGAGAAACAACGGTTTTAATTTGTCTTTTGGAGTACATTATGCCGTAAAAAAACAATCACTAAACCACGAAATTGGTTTGAATATAGATTTCGCTCCCCTGTGGAATCGTTACTGGGGTGGTATGGATAACCATTTACTTCAAACCAATATTCATTATCGCTTGCTCGCAAATTTGAACGATAAAATACAATTAGGCGGAATGGTCAATTATTCCACACTGTTTCATAGAAACGAATATTGGGATTCGCACCATCAATATTGGCGTACCAAATTTAACTTGGGATTTTCCGCTTGTTATCAAATGCCCATAAATCAGAAATGGAAAATGTTTATTCCAATACATTTGCCGTTGATTGGGGTTATGAGTCGCCCGCCTGCCGACCGGCATTTGGTATTGAACGAACCTGATATAAAATTTAGTGATATTCTAAAACAGATACACAGCGATTTTCAGTTCGTTGCCATTGGGTATAAATATTTTGAGATTGAAACAGGTATTTTCTTTGGGGTTAAGTTGCCTTCAAACAGGCAGATAACCTTTGGCTACAAAATTCTTTATGAGCAAACGACCCTTTCTCTTAAATCTCAATTACTTACCAATCAAATAAGTGTACAATATTCTTTTAAAAAATTACCATGAAACA
>WRNX01000058.1 GCA_009776395.1 Lentimicrobiaceae bacterium | reverse complement strand
CTGCACGCTGCAGTAGTGGAGATTGTTGCCCTCAAAGATGCGGAAGTAAAATACTCTACCGTGCAAAACTGGTATCCGGGCGACAAAAACGGAAAGGGAGGGATTTACAACTTCGTTACCAAACGCGGACTTTGCAAAGGAGATAACTCCAAAATTTCGTGGACACAAGTGGAAACAGGCTCTGCTGTTACTTGGAAATACCCGAGTTGTGTGTTGAAAGGCGATAATTCTACCGGCGAGTTTTATTCGGTGGCATTAACCAACAACTTTCAACAGGCGGATACCGGAACTAAAATGATACACTTGGGCAAAAACACGCGCAGTTTAATTGTATCAAAAGGGATTTCAGCAGGAAAAAGCCAAAACAGTTACAGAGGTTTGGTGCGTGTGGCAAAGAAAGCCGATAATGCCCGAAATTTCTCACAGTGCGATTCGCTGCTTATGGGCGATAACTGCGGGGCGCACACTTGGCCCTACGTTGATTGCCACAACAAAAACGCCATTTTGGAACATGAAGCCACCACCTCAAAAATCTCTGACGAACAACTGTATTACTGCCAACAGCGAGGCATTGACAAAGAGTCTGCCATCAGTCTTATTGTTAACGGATACGCCAAAGATGTGCTCAATAAACTTCCTATGGAGTTTGCCGCCGAAGCACAAAAGTTGTTGGAAATCAGTTTAGAAGGAAGTGTAGGGTAGAGTAATAATATATCTAATAAAAAATATACTTTTGCAGCAAGTTTTATAAGGATAACATTTATGAAAACCGTTTTTAGATATTTCTTACTACTTAGCATTGTTATCATTCCTTTGTTTGTTTTGTATAAAGATGAAGAAAAATTTCCAATTCTACTTGGTACTTTTCTCGGTATTACAATTACGTTTTGGGGTGCAGTGGGAGTGATGAAAATTAGAGAAAAAAAACAGAGAAATAGCGGTTAGTGCTTAGTGATTACTGATTAATGATTAATGATTAATGAATAAAGTAAATGAATATTATATGAAAAATTTTATCTTTTTATTTTTTGTTTTTATCTTTTTTTTTAGCGCATGTAAGGATGTGGAAGATCAAATAAACGCTGAAGATCAATTAGTTGCAATTTCGCAAATAGATCTGAATTTTGATTTTACCGAAGTTTCTACTTTTTCAATTAGTGACACCATTAGCGGAATCTATATTGATGCGCTTGGAAAAGAAACAGAAACAAAAACTTTGGCAACCTATCAAAAAGAATTGATAATTAAGCAAATGGAAGATAGGGGGTTCCTTTACATTCCTTTTTCAGAAATGTCAAACGATTCCCTTCCCGATCTTTTCTTTGATCTTGTGTATGTTGAAAACAAATTTGTTCAAGTTTCCGGATATGGCTGGTGGTACGATTACTATGATCCTTACTGGTTTTCCTGCTGGGAATGGGGTGCTTACTATCCTTATTATCCTGTTTCATATACAACGATTACTTCTTATACGGCAAAATCATTGATCATGGATTGTATGTTTTTAAAAGAGAGTTCTGATAATAAGTATAATGCGCAAAGTTGCTTTTTTGGATTAGTGCGCGGTATTGCCGGCAATTATAAAGAATCGGAAATATCGCAATATATCAATCAGTGCTTTGATCAAACTCCAGAACTTAACAAAAATTAATATTAACATTAAATTATTTAAGATATGAATTATAAGTTACGAGTTACAAGTTACAAGTTACTTTTTCTGTTTTCTGCTTTCTGCTCTTTTTCTGTTCTTCATTGCTCTGCGCAAACAAAACAGTTTTATTCCATTGAATATAGTACGGGAACATTGCTTGGAGCAAGCAGTAATTTTGTGAATAATTACAGTTGGCGTGGAGGACATTTCAATGGACAAATTTTTCTTATTAAAAATCTGGCAGTTGGATTCAGAATAGGATTTAATAATTACTATTCAAATGTTGCCCCAAAGATGTATGATTCAGGTAATGGATTTCGTTTATATGCAAATACTTATCGTTATATTCGTAAAGCGCCTTTTCAAGTAGGCGTTGTTGGACATATTTTGCCCAATGGAATTGTTAAACCCTATTTAGGATTATATTTAGGATTGTGCTACGCTACAGAAACTGTAATGATTCAAGATATTCAATCCAGAAAAGAGAATTATGGATTTATTTTTACACCCGAACTTGGATTATTTTTAAAATTTGGTAAAAATTCTCCGGCTGGAATAAAATTATCAGCTGCATACAATTTAGCAACCAACAAATTTTCAATAGGAGGAAAAGATTTTAAAGATTTGCAATCGCTTAATGTAAATATCGGATTAACCTATATGCTTCATTAGTGATTAATGATTAGTGGTTAATTTTTGTTAATTCTCTCTCTAAACTTTCTTTCCAATCTGGAATTTGAATATTGAACTGTTTTTTAATATAGGATAAATCTAAAACCGAGTATGCTGGACGTTGTGCGGGTGTTGGATATTTATCGGTTGTGGTGGGATGAACTTTGCAAGGAAGTTTTGCAATCTTCATAATCTCTTGGGCAAAACCGCACCAAGTTGTTACTCCTTCATTTGCATAATGGAAAAAAGTAGGTTTATTAATTATGTTTATTTGAGGAACTATTTGTAAAATTGTTTCTGCTAAATCGTTGGCATTGGTAGGGGCACCATATTGGTCATCTACTACAAAAATTTCTTCTTTTTCTTTTCCTAACTTCAACATGGTATTCAAAAAATTGTGTCCGTATTTAGAATAGAGCCACGAAGTTCTGATAATAACACTTGGGATTTGTTCATAAAGAATCGCTTTTTCTCCCGCTAATTTCGATTTGCCATAGACAGAAATTGGTTTGGCAGAAGCATTTGCTTTATAGGGTTTTGTTGCCTTTCCGTCAAACACATAATCGGTAGAAATGTGGATTAAGAAAACATCCTGTTCCATACAAATATGCGCTAAAGTCCATACCCCTTCTCCATTAACAATTATTGCTTCCGTATGTTCGCTTTCTGCTTTATCTACATTCGTATAAGCAGCAGTATTGATTATACAATCAATACTGTTTTGATGAATAAATTCAGCAACAGCATAAATATCGGTAATGTCTAATTCTTCGATGTCGGTAAAGAAAAGGTTTTTACTTTCATATAAACTACCCCGTCCGGCTTCGCCGTCCACCCCTTCAAAATTTGAAGGGGATTTTTCAACTGCATCTCGTAGGCATCGTCCTAATTGTCCATTGCTTCCGGTAATTAAAATGTTTTTAATCTCTTTCATTACGATGTTTTCTAAATTATTAGACTCTTAAAACACTTTCAAATGTTTATCGTTAATTACTACCGTAACACACTTTCAAAAGTTGTGGGCTGAGTGTTTTGTAAGTTTTTTTTCATAAGTTAGTGATTAATGATTTGTGATATAAAATTAATTATTAGTTAGTTATATAAGTTTTCCGAATATTAAATTCTCTGCCCAAAAATTGTGGCAAATATACAAAAAGAAAATACGCTTGCCAAGGGGTAGATGATTTAGGCAATTTATTTTTTCCCTCTAAAAATATTTGAAAAACATTTTTATTTGTATGTGTGTAATTTTAAAAATTTCATGTTTATTTGCACCAATAAATAAAAACAAAGCATTAAGGAATAAGACACTTAAATTTTATAATTATGTTTGAAAGTTTAACATCGAAATTAGATAGAGCCTTTAAAGTATTGAAGGGACAAGGCTATATTACGGAAATTAATGTGGCGGAAACGATGAAAGAGGTTCGCAAAGCCTTGTTAGACGCCGACGTGAATTATAAGATTGCCAAAGAGTTTACCGATGAGGTGAAGAAAAAAGCGTTAGGACAAAACGTGTTAAAGGCGGTTTCACCCAGCCAACTCATGGTGAAAATTACCTACGATGAGTTAATCTTACTTATGGGGCGTGAAGCAGTAGATATAAATGTAAAATCTAATCCATCCATTATTTTAATGGCGGGCTTGCAAGGCTCCGGTAAAACCACTCACGCTGCAAAATTGGCAAAGATGTTAAAAACTAAGCGCGGAAAAAAACCATTGCTGGTGGCATGCGACGTATATCGTCCTGCTGCTATTGATCAACTTAAAGTTCTTGGAGAACAAATTGAAGTTGATGTTTTTACCGATGAAAACTCTAAAAAACCTGTGGATATTGCCAAACGTGCCGTGCAACATGCCAAAGAATGGGGACACAACGTAGTAATCATTGACACAGCAGGTCGTTTACATATTGACCAGGAGATGATGGATGAGATTGGTAATATCAAAAATGCCGTGAATCCTCATGAAATTCTTTTTGTTGTGGATTCCATGACCGGTCAGGATGCCGTAAATACAGCGAAAGCATTCAACGACAAACTCAATTTTGACGGTGTCATTCTTACCAAATTGGATGGCGACACACGTGGTGGCGCAGCACTATCCATTAAATCTGTGGTGAATAAACCCATTAAATTTGTTGGAGTTGGCGAAAAGATGGATGCATTAGATGTTTTTTACCCCGACAGATTGGCAGAACGTATACTCGGTATGGGGGATATTCGCTCGTTTGTGGAAAAAGCGCAAGAACAGTTTGACGAAGAGGAAGCAGTGAAACTGCAACGAAAATTAGCTAAAAATCAATTTGACTTTAACGACTTTCTGGGGCAGATTTCTCAAATAAAAAAAATGGGAAATATCAAAGATATGATGAGTATGATTCCTGGTGTTGGAAAAAACATAAAGGAGGAAGATATTGACGACAACGCTTTTAAAAGAGTGGAAGCCATTATTTTATCCATGACACCCTACGAACGCTCCAACCCAGATGCATTGAACGGAAATAGAAAAAAGCGAATTGCCACAGGTAGCGGAACAGATGTTCAAGAAGTAAACAGGTTAATCAAACAGTTTGACGATATGCGCAAAATGATGCGTATGGTATCCGGCGGAAAAGCGAAAGGATTAATGAATATGTTGAACGCACAGGGGAGTAGAAAATAAAAATACACTTTAGGGATTATTAAAAAATTACCGAAAATTTTATAATACTCTTATTTAACAACGATTTTCTAACAATAGAATCTTGATAATTAGCAATAAACACTGCTCGCTTTTGTTGTTGTAGTAATAACTGAGCCATTTTTTTATCTTCAAGAATATTTTTTGGCTGTAATTGCTGCTTCCTATCCAAAATAAATACCAAATAACGGTAACCATCCTCTTCGAAATCAAGTTTATCGTTATTATTGGTTGTTTTATCTGAAAATGAAAAAGGTAATTCTCGCTCTATAAAATCTGTATAAAACCAGTGTTCGCTGTCTAAATAATATTCAATCGTATCTGCACAAAGCGTCTCTAACTGTTGCAAATTCTTCACTCTATCTTCTTCTTTAAAAAACAGTTCTTTAATTTTCTTATAAACTTTTGAGGTATTTGATAACTTGATATAATTCAACTTCACCATCTCTCTATATTCAGGCGTTTCATCTGAAGTTGTTTCGTTAAGAAAATCTGCAAGTTCCTCTTTTGAAACGGTGAATTGCGCCATTTTTTCACTTATTTTTTTGAAATAAGCATCAATAAGAAGTTGCTCTTTATATTGTTTTATTTGCGAATCGAAATTTTGTTCTTTTTGAGAAAGTTCTTTTTTGGCATAATTAAGTAATGTTTGGTGTAGTATCCATTCATCTACATACTGTTCCATAAGAAGTAATGAATCTTCTTTAGAAATGGCGGCAGGAATTTTTGCACTCACTTCAGAAAAATACAATTTGTTATGAAATGCTTCCGCAATAACAGGATTATCGGTATTGTTACAACTAATACCTAATACGATAACTAATAATGCGAGTAGTTTTCTCACTTATTTTTTTAATAAAGATTCAAACAATTCTTCATTAATCCAAACCGGATATTTTTCTTTCAGCCTGTTTAACCATTCTGTTTCAAGTTCATTTTGATAATCAGTGAGTACGGTAGATCTGATCTCTGAAAATGGTTTCAAATTTCCTTCTGAATCTAAATAATTATTTTTATTATTTTCATAAAATGCTTCTAATACTTCACTGTCTTTTAATGATTCGCTCCAAACTCTTTCATTATTCATTTCAAACAGGATGATTCCATGCAGATATTCGGTCATTAGTTCTTTATATTCGGGATACTTATTTTCTAAATTATCAAATTCATATTTAAGTATTTTATCCTTTAAATACATTTTAAATTGATTATCTAAGAACGACTTAACTTGTTCTTTTATATCAATTCCTTGAAAAAGATTTAGGTAATGAATAAAATCTTTAATAGTAATAGTTTGATTTGCAAAAGTGGCAATAGGTTTTAGTTTGTCAATACCTGAAATGGTTAATAATTCTGTTTCTGAAAGCATTATGGGTTCTGTTTCCAATTTTTTAGTTAACAGATTAAAAGCGGCTTTTTTTCCTTTTTCTGTATAATTGTACTCTTTTTTCAATTTAGCAACCATAGATTCCACGCTTTTAGAGGAGCGGGAGTCTCTTTGAATTCGTGTCACCATATTTTGTCTTACTTCATCTTCTTTTATTTCCGGTAATATTAATTCATGGAGTTTAATGATATGCCACCCAACAACTGAAGAAAATGGTTTTGACATCTGTTCTTTTTCAAGTAACAAACATTGTTTTATAAAATCTCCCGGGCGACGATTAGGCGAGAATGGGTCAATTTTTCCTCCTTTCTCTTTTGAAGCAGGGTCATCGGTATATTGTGTGGCAAGATTAGCAAAATCTTCACCAGAATTAAGAGCTTCTTCAATGCGTGTTAGTTTTTCTTTTACAGTAGGGGTAATGTTGCCTGTTTTTGCAGCACTATCCATTAACAATATTTGCGAAATACTGATTTTTGAAATCACAGGTTGTTTGTCTTGTACCCAAATAAGATGGTAGCCAAATTGTGTACGAAAAGGCATGGAATAGTTTCCTACTGCAGTATTGTATGCAACAGTTTCGAAAGGATAAATTAAATCGAAAACTGTAAAATAACCTAAATCTCCTTTATTTCCATATTGAATTTTACCATTTGGAGCTGCTTCATCTTTTGCCGAGGGGTCTTCCGAATACAAAACGGCAGCTTCAGGAAAAGTGATAGAACCTGTGGTTATCTTTTTTCTAATATCCATAATTTTGTTAAAAGCCGCCAAACTGTCCTTTGGGGAAGCGTCTTCCTTGCACATTATCAAAATATGTGAAGCACGGAGCATCAGTTTACTTCTTTCAATTGCTTCTTTAATAAGTTTTTCAGAAACTTCTTTATCCACTAAATAAGACTGTGCCGATTGATTTCGATAAGAGGTTAACTCTCTTTGAAAAGATGAAGCGGTATCTATTTTACTGTCAATTCCGTCTTTCACTTTGAGTTTAAAGTTAACATACAAGTCTAAATAATCTCTTAATTCGCTTCTTGTAGTTGTTTCTAATGAGTTGTTTTTATTAAAAGTTTTAACAAAAAGGTCTGCGGTAATCGCTTCATCACCAACTTTAAACAAAATATCATCAAGATTTTGCGCTAAAATTATAGATAAAAACGTTATAAAACAGATAGATAAAAATAATTTTTTCATACTTTTTAACATTTTTTTGGTTTATAAAAATTTTAGGTGCAAATAAACATGAAATTTTTAAAATTACACACAGAAAAATAAAAATGTTTTTCAAAAATTTATAGAGGAAACTTTCTAATAGTTCAGGTATGGCGGTAATTTCATTGCTTTTTTCGGTTTTGAAAATTTTTTCTAATTTTGCCAACTTTGATATTTGACTTTTTTCAAGTTGTTTATACATTACAGAAATGAAAAAGATTCTATTACAAAAAATAAATTTTTTGATTGTAAAGGAACTTAAAAAAGATAAATCTATAAACCACGACCGCTAATCATTAATCACTGATAATATGACCCCTCTTAATTTCAAAGACACCCGCTCCGGATTCGGAGAAGCCTTGTTGCAACTTGGCAAAGAAAACCCTAATCTATTTGCTCTATGTGCCGATTTAACCGGCAGTTTAAAAATGGATGCTTTTAAGAAAGAGTTTCCCGAGCGTTTTATTCAAACCGGCATTGCGGAAGCAAATATGATAGGAATATCAGCAGGATTGGCATTAAGTGGTAAAATTCCATTCTGCGGTTCTTTCGCCGCTTTTGTTACAGGCAGAGTTTATGACCAAATTCGTATGGTGGTTGCCTATTCCAACCTGAATGTGAAAATCATAGCCTCACACGCCGGCTTGACGGTGGGGGAAGATGGTGCCACTCACCAAATGATGGAAGATAT
>WRNX01000057.1 GCA_009776395.1 Lentimicrobiaceae bacterium | reverse complement strand
GCTAAGTCGTAACAAGGTAGCCGTACCGGAAGGTGTGGCTGGAATACCTCCTTTCTGGAGATACTCGTTCAACTTTTATTTTGTTTGCTACTTCAATTCATTCCTCTATGATATGTTAAAAAAGGCTTCCTTTTAGGAAGCCTTTTTTAATTAAGTAAAATTGGATTTTTTTTAAAAAAATCCAATTTTTTTTTACTCTATAATATTTTTATCATATTTTGTTGTATTTTTTTATAAAAAAAATACAATGCTCTAATTTTCAAAACGAAAATTTATCAACCTCATTTTGTTAAATTTTTATTTCAAATAAAATAAAATAATTAATAGTAAAATTTATTTTAGCGGCAACGAGTTGATTATGTTTTTTTACTTTTAGATACTTGATTTTCAAAATCTTTATAAATACTCTGTTCGCTAATTTTTCTAAAAAACAAAAAAAATCATTTCGTAAAAAAAATTAGTTTGTTGATATTGAAATTTTTAGGTTTATGAGTAATGAGATTTCGTTTTTGGGAATAGAAAACCCTCCTGTTTTAGTGAAAGAAGAAAACACCACAACTACCCCAACACCAATCGAAAACATAGTAGAAAAAAGGGAAACAAATTTAGAAACCCTTACCATGCAAATCACTTCCGCGCAGCAAGCGGATCAATTTGCCCACTTAGGCATCGTTGATATGCCATTGAAAACCTATACCAAAAAAGAGATATTTCAAGAAGTAGTGGAATATTTCGATGGCGATGAACTTGCCGCTGGAGTATGGATTGATAAGTATTCTTTGAAAAATGATAAAGGAGAACTGTTAGAACACAACCCCGATGAAATGCACCGCCGCATAGCCCAAGAGTTTGCCCGAATAGAAAAAAAATATGCAAACCCACTCTCTGAAGAAAAAATTTATGAACTCCTTGAAAAATTTAAATATATTATCCCACAGGGAAGCCCCATGGCAGGCATCGGAAATAATTACCAAATCGCCTCTTTATCTAATTGCTTTGTTATTGGAAACGACCAATGCTCTGATTCCTACGGTGGAATTATGAAAATGGATGAAGAACAGGTACAACTAATGAAACGAAGAGGCGGCGTAGGACATGACCTTTCTCATATTCGCCCCGCAGGAAGCCACGTGAAAAATTGCGCCCTTACTTCCACCGGTGTGGTTCCCTTTATGGAAAGATACTCCAACTCTACCCGCGAAGTTGCCCAGGACGGCAGACGCGGTGCCCTCATGCTCTCTATCTCCGTTAAACACCCCGATGCCGAAAATTTTATTGACGCAAAACTTACTGACGGAAAAATTACAGGAGCAAACGTCTCCGTTAAAATTGACCACAATTTTATGGAAGCTGTTAAATCAGAAAAACCTTATCTTCAACAATACCCCATAGACGCTGCAAATCCTAAAGTGAAAAAAGAGTTAGACGCCAAAAAATTATGGGATAAAATTATTCATAATGCGTGGAAATCTGCCGAACCGGGCGTATTGTTCTGGGATACCATTCGCCGAGAAGCAGTTCCAGATTGCTACGAAGATGAAGGATTTAAAACCGTTTCTACCAACCCGTGCGGCGAAATCCCCCTTTGCCCGTATGATAGTTGCCGACTTATCGCAATAAATTTGTATAGTTACGTAAATCACCCATTTACAGAAAATGCTACGTTCGATATGACTCTTTTTAAAGAACACGTGCAGTACGCCCAAAGACTTATGGATGATATTATTGATTTAGAAATCGAAAAGATTGACCAAATTTTGGAAAAAATAACCAGCGACCCTGAATCTGAAGATATTAAACGGGTAGAAACAGAACTTTGGACAAAAATAAAACGTCAAACCTTAAAAGGACGCCGCACGGGTCTGGGCATTACCGCTGAAGGAGATATGCTCGCAGCGCTCAATATTAGATATGGTTCCGACCACGGTATCGCTTTTTCAACAGAGATCCATAAACAATTAGCGCTTTCTGCCTATAGATCTTCGGTTGCCATGGCGCGTGAACGTGGCGCATTTCCCGTTTACAGCAGCATGAAAGAAGCAGCAAACCCTTTCATCCTTAGAATTAAAGATGCAGATGAAAAATTGTACGAAGATATGATCCGTTTCGGTAGAAGAAATATCGCCCTGCTCACTATCGCCCCCACTGGAAGCGTAAGTATTTGCACCCAAACTACCTCAGGAATTGAACCCGCTTTTAAAGTAGTATATAACAGAAAACGAAAAGTAAACCCAAACGATTTGAATAATCGCCAAACTACCCGCGACCAAAACGGCGATTTTTGGGAAGAATACCATGTATTTCATCCCAAATTTTTCGTGTTCGCCCAAACATTAGGAATCTCTAAAGAACAACTCTTTAAGATGAATAAAGATGAAATTAATGCTGTTTTTGAAAAATCACCTTACTTTAAAGCAACATCTGCTGATACCAACTATCTGAAAAAAGTGGAATTGCAAGGTAATGTGCAAAAATGGGTGGATCATTCTATCTCAGTAACCATTAACTTACCCGAAAATACTACCCAGGAAACCGTAAGCGCTCTGTATATGAAAGCATGGGAATCAGGATGCAAAGGAATGACTGTTTACCGTGAAGGATCAAGAAGCGGAGTATTAGTAGATAGCAACGAAAGCGAAAAGAAAAAACCAGAATCGCAACCAAGCGATACTCAAACATTAAAACGTCCCAAAGAATTAAAAGCAGAAATAGTTCGATTTAAAAACGATAATGAAGACTGGGTCGCATTTATTGGTACTAAAAAAGGGATGCCTTACGAAATATTTACAGGTAAAGCCGAAGATGATAGATTTCCTCTTCCTAAAGCTGTTACTACCGGTTTCATATTAAAAGACAAAAGTTCTGACGGGAAAAAACAATACGACTTTATGTATTATGACGCTGATGGTTATGAAGTGATTCTTCGCGGATTATCACGCTGTTTTAATCCAGAATTTTGGAACTATGCCAAAATGATCTCTGCCCTCCTGCGCCACGATATTCCCGTAGAAAATGTAGTGAATATTATTGAAGGACTTAATTTTAGAGAAGAATCTATCAACTCATGGAAAAACGGCGTTATTCGCGCTTTGAAAAAATTTATTGCAGATGGAACAAAAGCCAAAGGACAAGTTTGCCCCGGCTGTGGCGGACAAGATACTTTAGAATTTAAGGAAGGATGTTTATCGTGTGTGGCATGTTCTTACTCAAAATGTGGATAAAATCATAGCAATAAAACGATAGGAATGGGTGTAATAGGAGTTTTTAATTGTGAAAATGCGGCGGAATTAGTATATTACGGATTGCATGCATTACAGCATCGCGGGCAGGAAGGGTGTGGTATTTGCACCACTGATGGTTCCGACTTCTTTCGCGAAAGAGGGGAAGGATTGGTTACAGAAATTTTTAACGAAAAAAAATTAGCAAAACTAAAAGGAAATGGCGCTATCGGACACGTACGCTATTCCTCAGGAGACGATGGCGGATTGGAAAATGTGCAGCCTTTCCTGTTTCGACACCATACCGGCGATTTCGCGATGGCGCACAACGGAAACTTCGTTAATTCACGACAACTTAGAATGGCGCTTGAAGCGCAAGGCAGTATTTTCCAATCATCCTCAGATACGGAAATTTTAGCCCATCTGATGAAAATGAACCGGCGAAGAGATAGAATTGAAGCCATTGAAGAAGCACTGAATATGATTGAAGGCGCTTTTGCCTTTCTTATTTTAACAAATGAAAAGTTGTACGTTTGTAGAGATAAAAATGGATTGAGACCCATTTCTATTGGAAAAATTAACGGCGGTTATGTCGTGTCGAGCGAAACTTGCGCTTTTGAAGCCATTGGCGCCACTTTTGTAAGAGATGTTGAACCCGGTGAAATGGTTATTTTTGAAAAGGAAAAAGAACCGTTAAGTATTTTGTTTTCAGAAGAATCTTCACATAAGATGTGTGCGATGGAATTGGTTTACTTTGCACGCCCCGATAGTGAAATTGAAAACGTTAACGTACACACATTCAGAAAAAATTGCGGTAAATATTTAGCCCAATTGGCGCCTGTGAAAGCCGATTTAGTAATAGGCGTCCCAGATTCTTCAATTTCAGGAGCCATTGGTTATGCCGAAGAAAGCGGTATCCCTTATGAAATAGGATTGATTAAAAATAAATATATCGGACGCACTTTTATTCAACCATCACAAATATTAAGAGAAAAAGGAGTACGATTAAAACTAAGCCCTGTTCGCTCGCTCATTACCGGAAAAAGAGTTATTTTATTAGATGATTCTATTGTGCGCGGAACAACATGCAAACGAATTGTTAAAATGTTGAAAGATGCCGGCGCCAAAGAAGTACACGTGCGGATATGCTGTCCTTCCATGCACCACCCTTGCTTTTACGGCGTGGACACCTCCACTTACAATGAATTAATCAGCGCCCAAAAAGATGTGGAAGAGGTACGCAAAACCATTGAAGCCGATTCACTATTTTTTCTTCCGGAAGAGTATCTTTTGAAAGCAGGCAATAGAAACGACCTTTGTTTAGCGTGTTACAACGGAAAATATCCAACTCATCTATATCAAAGCAAAATAGATTTTAATATTGAGCATAAGTTTTAAGTTTTTTTACTTTCAAATTTTACACGAAAACCTATAAAAAAACGTTATGGTTTATTGAGTTTTTATTAACAATATTATCCTTAATTTATGGAACAACTATACAAAATAGGAATTACACACGGAGACTTTAATAGCATTAGTTATGAGGTGATTATGAAAGCGCTCTCGGATCCCAAAATGATGGAGGTCTGCACCCCAATAGTTTATGGAATGGCAAAAACAGCAAGCTATTATAGAAAAATATTAGATATGAACGAGTTCACTTTTCAGTTCATTAAAAATGTGCAACAAGCAACACCCAAAAAACCTAATTTAATTAATCTTAATGATGAAGAATTAAAGATTACACCGGGAGAATCTTCCGAAATTGCAGGAAAAAAAGCGGAACTCGCACTAAAAACAGCCTGTAACGATTTAAAAAACAATCTGATAGATGCCATTGTTACCGCACCGGTAAATAAATTCAACATGCAATCCCAATCTTTTAATTTTGCAGGACATACTGAGTTCTTTAGCGCGCAGTTTAACGCCAAAGAAACTATGATGATTATGGTGTCGGAATTGCTTAAAGTGGGATTTGTTACCAATCATACCGCCATCAATGAAACCGGAAAACTAATAAATACAGAATTAGTTTTAAGAAAAATTAAGATACTTAATGATTCTTTAATGAAAGATTTTCTTTGTACGCACCCTAAAATTGCAGTGCTTGCATTTAATCCTCATGCAGGCGATAAAGGACTCTTTGGAAAAGAAGAAAAAGAAATCTTGGAACCTGCAATTAATCAGGCATTTGAAAAAAACATTAACGCTTTTGGTCCTTTCCCTGCCGACGGCTTTTTTGCGTCCGGACAATATGCTCAGTTTGATGCTGTGTTGGCAATGTATCACGATCAAGGTATGATTCCTTTTAAACTGTTGGCGCATGAGGGCGGCGTAAATTTTACTGCTGGCTTGCCCATTGTGAGAACCTCGCCCGCACACGGCACTGCATACGATATTGCAGGAAAAAATATCGCCTCACCCGATGCCATGAGAAACGCCATCTATTGGGCTATTGATATTGTAAATAACAGAAAAGCAATTTCATAACATGCTTTTACCCAGCGAAATTATTAAAATTATTTCCCCAAAAAACAACGCTGTTTTCTATCCTGATGATGGTATTTCTGAATTGTGTTTTGATAGTAGAAAAATCACTTTCCCCGAAAAATCACTCTTTTTTGCTATAAAAACAGAAAAAAACAACGGACATTCTTTTATTTCTAAATTATGTAAACAGAAAGTTAAAAACTTCATTATCAGTGAAAATATTGATCAGTATAAAGATTTAGAAGCTAATTTATATCAGGTGGAAAATCCGGTTTGGGCGATGCAACAAATTGCCGCCGAACATAGAAAAAAGTTTTTTTATCCTGTAGTAGGAATTACGGGAAGTAATGGAAAAACTATTGTAAAAGAATGGCTTTCAACTATTTTGTCGAAAGATTTTGCTGTAATAAAAAATCCAAACAGTTACAATTCTCAAATAGGAGTTCCCTTTTCTGTTTGGCAAATGAATGATACACACAGTTTTGGAATTTTTGAAGCAGGTATCTCTCAAAAAAATGAGATGCACCGGTTAGAAACTGTGATCAAACCAAATATTGGCATTTTAACAAATATTGGGAATGCACATTCCGCACATTTTGAAAACGATAAAGAAAAATTATTAGAAAAATTACAACTTTTTAAATCTTCCGCTACAATTATTTATAATAATGATAATCTGTTAATTAGAACAACATTAGAGGATGATAATTTTTCACATTTGCAAAAAATATCCTGGGGAAGTGATCCAAGTTCATACTATAAAATTATTGCTTTAAAACATCTTCAAAAATCTACGGTGGTGGAGTTTTCGCATTCGCCTGAATGGCTCGAAATCCCTTTTGTGGATGAGGCATCTGTGGAAAATGTACTAAATATCACAGCATTGTTGATGTTTATGGGATACTCGCCTTCCTTTATTTCAAAACAATTGCTTTTTCTTTCCCCATTGAGTATGCGCATGGAGATTAAAGAAGCGCAAAATCATTCTATTCTCATTAATGATACTTATAGTTTGGATATTAATTCTTTACGTATTGCATTGGAATTTTTATCCATGCAAACACAATATTCTAAAAAAACGTTAATTATTTCCGATTTTGAACAGGTAAACTGGGACGAAAAAGAGTATTTTGAATTATCAAAAATATTTGATAATCACAATATTACTAAAATGGTGGTAGTAGGAAACGAAATGCGAAAATGGCATGGCTTTTTTCCGGTGGTTGAAAAGTTTTTTTATGCAACTACAAATGAATTATTATCTCATTTAGACGAAATTAACATTCGAGATGAAGCGGTTTTGATTAAAGGGGCGCGCTCTTTCAAGTTTGAAAGAGTTGTGCAAGCATTACAATTAAAAACACATCAAACTATTTTACAGATAGATCTGGCTGCATTAGTACAGAATTTGAATTTTTTTAAAAAATTACTCCTCCCTAAAACCAAAATTATGGCAATGGTAAAAGCAATGTCGTACGGATTGGGAGATGTTGAACTCATTAATGAATTGTATTACAATAAAATAGATTATTTAGCAGTAGCTTATACGGATGAAGGAATTGTTTTGCGAAAAAGAAACATCACTACGCCTATTGTTGTTTTGGGCGCAGAAGCAAATGGTTTCGACATGATGATTCGATATAATTTAGAACCTGAAATTTATAACCTGTTCTATTTGAAAGAATTAATATCAACGTTACAAAATTATCCCGAAATTGAAAGTTTTCCCATTCACCTTAAAATTGATACAGGAATGCGCCGTTTGGGATTTGATGAAGATGAAATTGATGAAATGTTACAACTCGTAAACAGTTGCTCAAAATTAAAAATTGCTTCTGTTTTTACTCATTTGGCAGCGGCGGAAGATATTAAAGACGATTCGTTTACAAATTGCCAAATTCATCAATATAATGAAATTTGCAAAAAAATTGACACACAAATATCCTATCCTTACTTCAAGCACATTTTAAATACGGCAGGTATTGTACGTTTTCCTGGGGCGCAATTAGATATGGTAAGATTGGGTTTGGGGTTATACGGATTTAGTCCTGTTCCTGATATTCAATCACAACTTCAATCTGTAATTACTTTTAAAAGCGTCATCACACAGATTAAAAATATTAGGAAAGGAGAAACAGTGGGATATAATCGAACATTTACCGCTCCAAAAGATATGCAAATAGCGATTGTTCCGGTGGGGTATGCCGACGGTTTACCGAGAGAACTCAGCAACGGAACAGGCGCAATGCTTGTACATCAAAAAAAGTGTTCAATTGTCGGAAAAATATGTATGGATATGACCATGATTGATGTTACAAATTTAGGTATATCTATGGGTGATGAAGTAATTATTTACGATAAAGAAAACTCGTTAACGAAAACAGGCGCCAGTATTAATAAAACGCCTTACGAGCTATTGACAGCCATCTCAAAGAGAGTGCCGCGAATTTATGTAAGAGAATAAAGGAAACTCTTGTTATCTAACACGCAGATATTCAAAAAATAATGTAGAATTATCACCAGAAACATTACTATGAAAAATTTTAAATTCAAAACAGCAGGGCACATCAGTTTATTAGATAGAGAGAACAATAAAAGTTGAAAAATAAAGTAATTATTTTATCTTTGCAGCAACTTTTAACAGATTTTTTAAAAAGCTCTAAAGGAAATAAGCTTTTTGAAAAGTAAAAATGTTGAAAATAAATTATTCGGAGTCCTTATTATTTTTATCATGATACATACCTCAAAATTAATCTTAACAAGCATCGCGCTTTTTTTTACCATGAATCTTTTTTCACAAAACAAAACTACTCCTCCGGAAGAGTACGAAAAACTTTGGAAACAGGTGGAAGAGTTTAACAACGACGCCCTCCCGCAATCCGCCCTCAACATGGTGGAAGATATTTATAATCTTGCTATAAAAGAGAATAATGAAAAACAAATCATTAAATCTATCGTACACAGAATGAGTTTTTTGAAAACATTGGATGAAGATGGAATGAAAAACTCTATGATGAAGTTAGAAACGGAGTTTGATAATTACTCCGGTGTTGTGAAACCATTTATGCACCTGTTTTTATCAAGAATGTATGAGGAGTATTATAATATGAACTCCTATCAAATAAATCAACGGTCGGTTACTGCAAATTTTGAAAACAATGATATCGCTACATGGGATAAAACTAAGTTTCAAAATAAAATTATAAAAAACTATTGGTTAGCATTAGACAATATTTTGAAAAATGAGGATATTATTGAATATGAAGATTTTAT
>WRNX01000056.1 GCA_009776395.1 Lentimicrobiaceae bacterium | reverse complement strand
CCTGCAGTACATGAGGGAGTAGGATCGTTTAATAAAACTTCTTGGTCGCTTGTTTTGAGTATTTGAATGGAGGTAATTCTATCGTTATAACTACTGCAATTGGATGATCCCGGAATACAGTAATTATTGGATCCGGAATTTGAAACAGTGAAAGTCTCCTCGTGCGTAATTCCGTAGTTTGCATTAACTAAGAGGTCGAAATTGGCAATGTGTCCAAAAGGCATATCGGGGGAGGTAATTACTACAAAATCAAAACTTGTACTTTCGCCGGCTACTAAATTAATGGCGGCGCGAGATTTATCTTCATCGCAAGCCAGGATTACATACGGACTGTTCATTTCAAGACTTCCTTTCAGGTTGAAAGCGTCAGCGCCGCCTTTATTTTTAATAACAGTGGTAAGCGTAACAATAGTACCTTTGGGCAAACTTCCATTGGCAGCGCCATTAATAAGCACTTTTTCCAATTCAAAACTTGGGGCGAATGCTTTCAGCATCAATTTACCATCCCAACTTGTTTTGCTGGTTTCGGTAACGGTAACGTTCACAGGAAAAATTTTGCCATCAATAATATCATTAGCCACCGTAACATTAAAATTCACCGTTGCTGTTCCGTCGGGGGCGATGCTGCCGCAGGTTGCCGTATTGCTGGTAATGGTGAGTTGCGAGTCATCGCAACTAATGGTTACGCTAAGCGGAGTGGTGGCTGCCACGCCCACATTTTTAAGGGTAATAGAGATCTCTTTGTTTTCAGAGATATAGGTTAAAACCTCATCACCCACAACGGTATATCCACCCGGAACAACATAAGGACCACTGGGAGGAATAAGCGAAATTTCACTCATATAGGTTACTTTGTTGAAACCGGTAACGGTGAGTATTAAATCCATGGGCGCTAAGGTAGAACTGTCGAAATTAATTTCGGCGGTACCATTTGTTACTGTGGCTGTTCCCAAAATTACTACTTCATCGTTTTCTATGCAAGTAAGGGCGGCAACTGCGCCTTCGGCATCGCAAGTTACCGATAAAGAATTCATTCCGATTAAAAGTGCAGATTGATGCGAAATTGCCATCTCTTGTGGGGTTTTGGTACGGAAGTTTAAAGTGGGATCGCCGAAAACTATCCATGAATTGAAGCAAGCTTTAGCGTCGCTGTTGTTGTGAACCATAATCATTTTTTGAGAAGCGTTGAGCATAGCGCCTGCGATGGTTCTTTTGATGCCGGGCTGTGTTCCAGAATAAGGAGAGGGGAGATCTAAACAGATATTAACAAATTCGTCTTGCGCGGTCTGAGGCTCTTGCCAACTGATGCTGATGGTTGCTCCAAAAAACGCAATGGCTCCTGTAGGTTGTCCGCTTTGGGAGGCACGCAACCATGCTTCAGCAAAACAAACAGCGTTGCTACTATTATATTGCCATGGACCAAATTCTCCATTGTTACAGGCTACTGAAAAAATATAGGGCAATTTTCTTGCATTTTGAAGCGCATTGACATCTGATGAGCAATAGTTTGGTCCTGAATTAAGTGTCCAGCAAGTTGGGCTGCCATGGTTACAATAATTTCCCATGCTTACGCCTGCGTTAAAATCTGCTGAAATTTGAGCATTGGTTGTGCCTGATCCAACACCGGAATATTCTTGATAAACCGTAGTATAACCATAATTCAAAAGTCGGGTTCTAATGTTATTCAAATGCACATAGTCCGCTTCGCCGCCATCGTGTCCTATTCCGCTGCCTTGTACATCTGCCACACCAATGGCTGAAGTAATCCAAGTATCGTCTGTAATGAGGTCGCGTTCATACTCAATAGCACGTTGCACTTGCGTTTGCACGTGGGCGGGTGTTTCGCACGACATTCTTCCTGTTAGTATTTCCAAATAATCATCACTTCCGGCAAGTTTACAGTATTCAACGTCCGACCGGGTGCTTCCTACTTGATGCGGTGGAAGTTGTTGATAGTCGCCTACAAAAAGCACAAAAGCGAGGTTATTGTCGGGGTTGTTGTAAAAGTTTTGGATATACGTTTTTATATTGGCTGCCGTCAGCGGTGATATGGCTGAGGTAGGCACAATGGTTGTTTTGCGTCCTATAGTGCGTTTCCAGTTAATATAGGGTTGCATGTCATTCACCCAATCGCTATGGCAGATAATCAGCAGTTCGCCCTCTTCGCCGGTGGGATAACCTCTGCTATTTAGTGTAGAAGAGTTAATGAAGAGGCGGCTGTACATATCATTGAAAGTAGGGTCAATGGTTTTGTTTCTTTTTTGGGTAGTAAATTCATTAATGCCTGTTTCTTTTGTTTTGTTTACCGTAACGGTAATTTCTGAATAAACTCTTAAAGTTTTTGTAACAGGGTTGTATTGAACGGGATACACATCAATAGATTGTCCTCTTACATCTCTCATAATAAAAGGTTCTCTCAAATTTTCCAATGTTCCGGGGAAGAAGCCATCTCTTTGATACACATCGCCTTTTACGTAAGGCACGGTGTTCGGGTCAATATTACGGGATAAACTTCCTTTTGATGGTGCAATATCAATATTTTCAAAATCTTGATAGGATCCGTAGGAGATTTCCAATTCCGAGCCGCCTTGATCGGGGATAATAAAAGAGGTGGTGAGGTAGAACAGTTCGGGCGAACCCTCTTCCAACATCAAAGGGGCATTGTCTGAAGTAAGGATGAATGCGTTTCCGTATCCGGTTTCTATTTCAAACAATTCAACCGCATTCAAATCGAAGCGAATCGTAGTTTGGGTTTCATTAGATAACATAAGAACCGTTTGGTTCATGTTGTTACCGTTGTTGCCCACTGTTAAAACCTGGTTTTGGGCAAAGATGCCTGTCGTTAATACACCAACGAAGACAAAAAATAGAGAGAAAATTTTTTTCATAAATATTTTGGTTAAAAGATTATTTTTTTTGCAATAATGGGAAAAAAGTTGCAAAATTTTAGATTTTTTTTGCAGGTTGCAAAAATATAAAAATGTATTAAACAGGAGTTAATTTTGAAAAAAATGGTTAAGTTTTTTTGAGTGCTATTATTTTTTTTCTTGTGCTTGGAACAAATAAAATAATAGCAAAAAAATTAAATTATTTTCAAATCTGATCTTTTTAAAACTGATAATAAACGCTAAAACAAAAACTTTGGTTGTATTGTCCGCCTAATAGATACATCCATTGAGACGCGCCTGTTTTGCGCACCGGCAGTAAAGAACCCTCAAAACGAAGATTTACTCCCAAATGGTTAAAAAAAAGATACTCTATTCCAATAATTCCCGATAAGCTAAAACGTGCAAAAGGCGGCGCACCATAATTGGGATCGCCATTCACCTTTTCAACATCTATGTTTTTTATTAATATGCCAAAAGCAGGACCCAATTCTAATTGAAACCCTCTAAAAAACCTCCATTTTACTAATACCGGAATCTCACCATACATCAATTGTAACTTATAATCTTCCATATTAGGTCCGGTAATATTACCGTTTTCATCAAATTTCAAGGTATGTTTACAACCTTTCATAATGAAGTTTAATTCGGGTTGAATGAGCCATTTTCCACTTTTTGTAACCGGAAAATTGACAAAAGCGCCCACAAAAGCGCCAAATTTGTTAAACCCCTCAAATGCAAACCCATCTTTGGTAATTTGCGATCCGGTAAAACCAATTCTCACACCGCCCCGAAAGTTGCTTTGTCCTTCTTTTAAACCTTCGGGGCGAGTTGAATGATTTTTGTTTTCTTGTGCGCTAATGGAAATAAAGAGAAGTACGGAAAGAAAAATCAGTATTCCCTTTTTCATTGTTACACTTTAGAAAAATTTGTTTTATCCACGCCACACAACGGGCATTCCCAATCGTCTGGAAGCGCTTCAAATGGTGTTCCTGGGGCAATGCCGTTATCGGGATCGCCTTGTGCGGGGTCATATTCATACCCGCATACATCGCATACATAAATGTCTTGGTTCATAATTTCCTCCTTTTTTGGTAATGGGTTAATATTATTTTTAATTTGATAAGTAGGTGCATTTTTGGGTGATTTTCCTTTCAATACTTCATGAAAATAGGTGTAAGTCATGGGCGGCGTTTCTCTATCGGTAATCACCGCATCAATCACATTGCAAGCAAATAGATAGTGGGTGCCGGCATCTCTCGTTTCTGCTACTTCACATGAAAACCATGCAATCGCATGATTGAGAACAACAGGCTGATTATCATCAGTATAAAAAACTTGGCAATCTGAAAATTTATCTGTATCGCGCCCTGAACGATAGCCAAAACGACCGATGAGTTCCATAGGTGCATCCATGCTTAAAACCGAAACCGTAAGTTTTTTTGAGGTTTTAATGAGTTCGGAAGTATAGTTGTTTTTACTTGACGCCACCATAATTTGATTAGGTTGTGCGGAAATTTGCATCACCGCATTTCCAATAAATCCGCTTTGTTGCTCATCCGCTTTGGAACAAACAATGTAAAGTCCGTAAGTAATTTTAAATAATGCTGATATATCCATATTTTTTTAATTACAAGTGTTACAATATATTTTTTTCACCTCTTTGTTATCGAAAACAGAAATCGAAAACATATCTAAAAGCATGCACAATCTTTGAGGATTTTGAAGCGCTGCTTTTTGCACCGCTTGAGTAAAAATAGAACTCAGATAAGTTTTTTCTTTGTGCGCCGCTAACTGTACGATTGAAAAAAGTATCGGTTCACTAAGGGTAGAATCTGATAACAGGGGTGATATTTGATAAAGTGCGGATTCATAGTTTTGCGCTTGAATTAAAGAATCTGCAACCGCATCAGAGGGTTGAAGATTGTTTACGTTTTTCTTTATCAATGTTCTGCAAACTACTTTTTTTCCACTGAGGAGTAAAATATTGATGTCAATTTCTTTATCTAATTCAATTTGTGGTGGGATAGATCCGATTTTTGCGTGAAAAAGATTCGATTTTGCAGAAGAGTCGTTGGCAGCCAATATCTTATCCATAGCCAGAGGTTTTGAAACCATTCCTCTGAAAGGTTTGTTGTGGTCAACTTGCGGCACGCGGCAGTTGTACTGTTCTTTTTGAATAAAGTCCAACACTATGGCATTGCCCGCTTTGGTCAGCATTTTTTTCACCCATTTGGCATCATCCGATTGTAAAAAAACATCGCCGTTTTCATCACAATAAATCATATCATAAATCTGCTCTAAAGTATAATCGTCAGCACATTTTTTACATATAACTTCGTCGTAATGTTTAAGTCCGGCGAAACCTCTTGACATGGGCAAATCTTTTTGTTTGGAAGCCACAGAATTAAACACCTGAATGGTTAAATCGTTTCCCAATACCAACGAAATATATAATGAGTTCATACTTCTGTTCGTTCCGCAGGCGAACCCGTAGATCGTATATTGCGGAGACAAAAAGTTAGGAATTGCCGAAGCCGTTTTCAACAGAGGTTTTATTAATTCTACACACAAATCGTAGTAAGAATAATCATTATCACCCTGGTGCGCTTTTGCTTTTGCCACCACTTCATTGCCTTGCATTGTAAAACCGTATTTTTTGAGTCGTTGGGCGGTATATTGAAAGGGCGCTTCATTAATAGCGGTAAGTTTATCTTTTGTAACCTGAAATTCTGCTTGCATAAACGCCACTGAATCTAAATCTTGAAGATTTACAAAAGGCGTACAGCCGAATAATTTTCCTCTAATATCATTGACCATTTGAATGAAACAATTCTTTACAATAGTGGGGTCATATTTGATTGGATTGAAGTTTTTTTGAAAATTTTTGTAATTTTCGCTGTTTTCTGTTATCCAATCAAGATAAGAAACATTAGATTGTGAAAAACATAAATAGTTAGAAAACAACAGAATGATTAAAAAAAACAGGGAAACCTTTCTCTTTAACATAGCGTTTATATAGTATATAATTTGAACTGCAAAAGTAGATTTTTATTTTTCAAATAGAATAAAAATTTTTTTACAACGACATTTGCATTTTATATTTTATTTATTATTGGTATATCACTATGAACTAGGAAATATTAGTAAAGCTTTGGAAATAATACAATGATATGAATTAAGGATGAGAATTAGAAAATATTCGTTTTTTTATAACGTTTATTAATTATGGCTCTGTAGTTCAATGGATAGAACGAAAGTTTCCTAAACTTTAAATTCGAGTTCGATTCTCGGCAGGGCTACAAATGAAGATATATTTTATTTATTATCAAATATTTATCAAAATATATTATCAAACTGCCAGCAGTTTCCCAATCTTTCTAAAATAAAACACTGATATCATTACCCCACAATGGCACATACAATCAAAAGAGAAATAGATACCAAGATGTTATTATTTTGCAATAAATAATTAGCAGAAGAATTACTTTATTAACAATAAAAAAAATCTAAAAATAGTGAGCAGTTCTATTTTATCTATTTTTGCACTTTTAAAAAATTCTTAATACCAATTATATGAATAATTCCAGCCTTTTTATCACTTTGTTTCTTGCATTATTATTGCTTACAGGATGCACCCAAGTCAAACGTGAGTATTTTGATAACGGAAGATTAAAATCAGAAACTCACTACCGATTTGGAAAAGAAACAGGTACAACTACTTATTATCACCACTGGTATCCTACAAAAATTATGGAAATGGAAATGAAAAGAGGAAAGAAAAACGGTAATCTAATAAAACGCTATTTTAATAATAATTTAGAATTAATTGAATATTATAAAAATGATCTGTTAGAGGGAACCTCGACTCATTATTATTCAAATGGAAACACCTCTATGAAAATTAATTATACAAAAGGGTTGAAAAATGGACCAATTACTTCGTGGTATGCTAATGGAGAGGTTAAAGAAAAAGGAGCATTTATAAACGATCTTTTTGATGGACAATGGGAAAATTATGACGAAAGAGGATTTCTTAACGGAGAAGGATCATTTGTGAATGGAACAGGTAAAAGAATTACTTACGACGAAATGGGACGTTTACAATGTGAAACCAATTATGTTAACAACCAAAAAGATGGATTGGAAACGCTTTATCTTCCCTCAGGAGAAATTGAAAAAACAATCCTCTATAAAGAAGATAGAATTATTGAAATAAATGGCGTTTCTATCATAGATTTATAATGTTGCGTTTTTTTGTTGTTTTTATTGTTTTTTGTAATTTTTTTACCCTTTTGGCTCAACAACAAGGGAAAAAAATTGAGTTTAGTGCTGAAATGTTATACCATGATGAAGAGTATCTTCCGGGAGTTGAGAGATTAATAGGAAATGTGATTTTTACTCACGACAATACTATTGGATACGCCGACAGTGCCTATTCCTATGTGGATGAAAACAGAATAATTGCCTTCGGAAAACCGGTACGTATCTTTGTAAATGATACCGTTACACTTTATGGAAATAGAGTAAGATATGATGGAAATACAAAAATATCTACCATATCTAGAAATGTTATTCTAAAAGATAACAGCTCAGTTCTTTATACCGACAGTTTAATTTATAATAATAATGAAGGAACAGGTTATTATGTTACCGGCGGAAAAATGATCTCTCAAGAAGATACTTTAACAAGTAGAATAGGTAGATATAATACCCATACTAATATGGCGCATTTCAGACAAAATGTTACGCTCAAAAATCCTACTTATACTATGACCTGCGACTCGTTTAAATACAATACCAACTCTGAAATTGTATATTTTTTATGCTACACACATTTGATTTCGGATGATAATAATATATTTACCAAGTCGGGTTGGTATGATACAAAAAACGATATTTCGCATTTGATGGATAGCGTAAAAATGATTAATAAAGATCAGGAACTTATTGCGGATACCGTTTTTTATGATAAAAACATATCTTTTGGAATTGCAAAAAATAACATTACCATTACCGATACAGCACGCGGATATATTGTGAAAGGCGAATATGGCGAATATTTAGAAAAAGGAGGATTATCGTGGATTACCGATAGCGCTTTGTTAATTATGATTGATAAAGAAAAAAAAGATTCCCTCTATTTGCATGCCGATACGCTGAAAATGTTTTTCGATACTGCTCAAAATCCACAACAGATGCTGGCATATTATCATGTGAAATTTTTCAACAAATCCTTGCAGGGCGCTTGCGATTCAATGAGTTACAGTATGGAAGATTCGGTTGGATATATGTATTATAATCCCGTGGTGTGGAACGAAAAAAATCAAATGTTTGGCGATACCATTCGGTTTTCAAACATAGATTCGGTAACCTCAAAATTAGAATTAATTAAAGATGCTTTTGTGATTTCCGATGTGTTTGACGAAATAGAATTTAATCAAGTAAAAGGAAAGTATATAGCGGGATTTATTCGAGACCGGGAATTGAAACAGGTAAATGCCATACTTAATGTAGAACTTGTTTATTATGTGATGGATGATGATACTTTACTTATCGGTATCAACAGAATGGAAACCAACGAAATGAAAATGTTTTTAGAAAACAATGAAATAGAAGAACTTAGGTTTTACGATTACCCTGATGGTAAACTTTGGGCAGATAAAGAACTTCCCATGAACGATAGAATACTAAAAGATTTTCGTTGGTTGGATAGCTATCGTCCCAAGCAAATTGAAGATATTTTTGTAAATCCTGTTCCGAGGGAAAAAGGAATGAAGAATGAGGAATGAAAAATGTGAAAAAAAAATATATTTTTGCCGCCTTATTGGTCTCTTGGCCGAGTGGCTAGGCGCCGGTCTGCAAAACCGTTTACTCCAGTTCGAATCTGGAAGAGACCTCAATAAAAAGTAAAGGCGATTTTTTCGTCTTTTTTTGTTAGAAAATTTGACAACACTTATACGAAAAATGATCTTTCTGCCACACTCTTAAACATTCTTCTTTATTTATTTTTTCTTCATTGATGATAAAACAATCATCTGTTTTTCCAAGATAAATGGCATACTTAAAATGTAGTTCCTGTTCCGTTTCAACAATAAAACTTCCATAATTATAACAGAATAGATCTTCTTGTGTGTGGATATTAAAACCGAGATTATTACCGAAACTCATTTTGCACAATGCTTCCATAATACCTCCAAATTGGCAGGTAAATGCAGAAATAATCTTTTTATTTTGAATATTTTCTACCATAAAATTGAAAATCTGCCGTAATTGTTCTAAATTCAAATTTCCAAATTCATCGGGTTGATGTTTAATGAGATAAATATTATTTCC
>WRNX01000055.1 GCA_009776395.1 Lentimicrobiaceae bacterium | reverse complement strand
ATCTTAAAACCACCTTCATACGATTGCACACTGTTTTGCTGAATAATATTGGAACAATCGCGAATATTGATGGATGCCTGCTTGTTTTCGCCGCCGAGTTCTGAAAGCCAATCTTCAATATCAATATGATAATTTTTAGAAAATACAAACTCTCTAAATTCTTGCGCAAATAGTTTAGAATCAGGTTCTTTTTTTACACTTTTGGTCATACAATTAGGAAACACAAAATGCAAATCGGGGTGCGCCAATTTTTCAAATTTTATGCAAGATGGACAAAGACCGCAAGAATCATCCTCATTTCTATCTTGACAACAAATATACTGCGCGTATGCTACTGCTAATGCAAAACTATGGGTTCCAGCCTGCGAAAGAAAAAGTTGTGCATGACTGATACGATTCTCTTTAACTAATTTTAAGAGTTGACTTTTAAGTTCTTGAGAAACTAAGAGATTTTTGAAAAGCATAAGTAAAAAATATCAATGTATTATTATTTTCCAAATTGATAACTCATAACTCGCAACTCATAACTCTTTATGGGCTTATCACATTTGCATTTACCGTAAGTACGGTTTGTGCCGGATAAGTATTTGCCGTAACTAATAAATAACTGATTACTTCTCCTGTTTTGTGTTTGGAGTCGAAAGAGATAGAAATCTCTCCTTTTTCATTAGGTCGAATTGGCGCTTTAGGAGGAATAGAAGTAGTACATCCGCAAGATGCCTGCACATCGGCAATAATTAAACTCGACTTACCAACATTCTTAAAATGAAAAGTATAACTTAATACTTCTCCTTGAATTACTTTTCCAAAGTTGTAGGAAAGATTATCAAACTGAATTTCGGGCATGTTAGCATTCTTTTGTATACCATCAGCAGTTGCCGGATTTTTTATATCTGTAATAGAAAGCCCTGAATTGTTATTATTTTTACAACTAAATAGCAGGAAGCAGGAAGCAGAAAGCAGAAAGCAGAAAAACATACCGATAACCTTATTTTTCAAAAGAAACCTTTGTCGCAGTAAATGATTCATAATTTAATGATTAATGATTAATGATTAGTGATTAGTGATTAGTGATTAGTGATTAGTGATTAGTGATTAATGATTAGTGATTAGTGGTTAAGTATAACTTGTAATTCGTAACTCTCAACTCTCAATTTATCAGTCCTCTTCCCATCTTATTCAGTAGCCCTTCATTTTTTAAATCTATTACAATAGTATCTAAAATCCCATTAATAAAAACGCTGCTTTTTCGAGAACTGTATAATTTTGCCAATTCAAGATACTCATTTAAGGTTACTTTTATTGGAATTGTTTGAAATTGAGTTAGTTCGCACATTGCCATTTTCATTAAAATAGTATCAATTTCCATTACTCTTTCCGATTCCCAATGTTGTAATTTTTCATCTATTCGTTTTTGATATTCTGTATTATACAACAATGTTTTACGAAACAGTTCCTGATAAAATTTAATCTCTTCTTCATTTTTAAACCAGGGAATGAGTGTTGTATGAACAGATTGATTTTCTTTAAATTTCTCAATGTTTTTATATGCTGCCAAAAGCGCGTCGTTATAATCATCAAACCAATGCACATTTTTTTCTTCTAAAAACCAGTGCAACAACTCGCTTTCAGCAAATATTTTTGATAAAAGTTCAAGAACAAAATTTTTATCTTCTTTATAACTATTTTCAGAAGAGGCTAAGTAAGCAAGAAAAGTATCCGAATGGGCAATTTCATGAAACATTTGCGCAACAAAGTCATACCTGTTGCTCCAATCTATATGATGATTTGCACAAAACTGCCGAATATGAGTATTCTCTTCAATTTGTTTGATAACCTTGTTTTCAATTAATTTTGTATTAGGATTAAGGTCTTCTTCGGTGGGATTCATTTTTTCTTTCAGTTCTTCCAAACGCAATGTTCGATAATGTGCAATTTCCGGTAAAAGAGAAAGAAAATAAACAGATAAAACCTGACAATTTTGAATTGTTTGATTGAGATTTTTTTCATGAATAAGAAAATCTTCTTTCGGGTTTTTCTCCACTGCATAAATGGCTTGCAATACTTTAATCCGTAAATATCTTCTGTTAACCATGTTGATTTTTAAAGGGCAAAAATATCATTTTTTAGTTATGAAATGTAACTTGTAACTATGTAACTTGCAACTTGTAACTAAAAAATGATATTTTTGCCACCTTAAAAAAGTTACAATGCGTATATTCTTTTTTTGCATTCTATTAATAATCAGTGTTTTTTTTGCAAAAGCGCAAAATTCTATTGACAGGATTATTGCCACTATCGGTAAGGAGATTATTCTCCAATCGGATTTAGAAATGGCGTACGCTGAATATGCTTCGCAATTTGCCGTTAAAGATGAAGATGATGATGAAAAATGCGCCGTTTTTGAACATTTAGTCTATACTAAATTAATGCTACACCAAGCCGATGTGGACAGTATTGTTATTTCAGACGCCCAATTGGAAGCCGCTATTAATTGGCGTATGAATCAGTTTTTACAATTAGCCGGCGGCGATTCAAGGGTGATTGAAAAACACTTCGGCAAAAGTATGGCGGAAATAAGAAAAGATATCCGCGAACCCGTGAGAGACCAAATGTATGTAGAAGAAGTGCAGGATAAAATAACGACGAATATTTCCATAACTCCTTCGGAAGTAAAAGCTTTCGCTAATAAAGTAGGAGCTGACAGTATGCCCGTCATTCCCGCTACTTTTGAATTTGGCCACATTCTGAAAATACCCCCTGTCAGCGAAGTCGAAATTGCAGAAATTAAAGACCGGTTAGAAAATTATAGAGAACAGGCGCTTCGCGATGATAATCCCAAAAACAGATTTTCAACGCTGGCGCGTTTGTATTCCGATGACCCCGGTAGCGCCTCAAAAGGAGGAGAATTAGGATTTGTGGAGCGCGGCGTACTTTACCCTGAATTTGAAGCCGTAGCATTTAACCTTAAATCCGGCGAGATTTCGCATGCAGTAAAAACAAAAGCCGGATACCATATCATTCTGCTCCACGAAAGAAGAGGCGAATCTATAAAAGTATCACACATCTTAATACAACCCAAACCCTCCGCCGAAGAACAAGTAAAAGCTATTGAATATCTTGACAGTGTGAAACAAGTAATTCTTGACAAAAAAATGGATTTCAGTAATGCCGCATTAGAATTTTCCGATGACCCCAATAAACTGAGCGGCGGCTGGGTAATTCATCCTTATTCCCTCTCAACTAAATTCGATCAAGAATCGTTAGACCAAGCAACTTTTAATACCTTAAACAAACTTATACCCGAAGAGTACTCTTCTCCAATCATTTACATTGATGAGGATGGCGTACTCGCCTACCGGTTAATATACTTGAAAAGTAAAGTCGCTCCACATAAAGCCAATTTAACCGAAGATTATGACGTTATTAAAAACGCCGCATTAGAGGAAAAGAAAAATATCGCTATCGAAAAATGGATAAAAAATAAAGTAAAAGTTACCAGTATTAAATTAGATGAAAAATATAAAAGTTGCGACTTCGTTATACGTTGGCAAATAAACTAACCGATAAAGTATGAATATTCAATTTAAAAACGATGTTGAGGCTATTGAAGCCTTTGTGGATAAATATGCAGCCCTGAGAAAAGAGATTGCAAAAGTGATTGTGGGACAGGATGAAGTGGTGAAAAATGTACTGATGGTACTTTTCAGCCGTAGCCACGCCTTGCTCATCGGAGTACCCGGATTGGCGAAAACTTTGATGATTACCACCATTGCAAAAACCATAAATCTAACTTACAACCGTATCCAGTTTACACCCGACCTGATGCCCTCTGATATTATGGGAACCGAAATTTTGGACGAAAACAGGAAGTTTAAATTTGTGAAAGGACCTGTTTTTGCCAATATCATTTTAGCGGACGAAATTAACCGTACTCCGCCCAAAACGCAATCAGCGCTATTAGAAGCGATGCAGGAAAGATCTGTGAGTATGAATGCAGTTACCTACGCGCTCCCCGATCCATTTTTCGTATTGGCAACTCAAAATCCTATTGAACAGGAAGGAACATATCCGCTTCCCGAAGCCCAACAAGACCGCTTCATGTTTAACATTTATTTAGATTATCCCTCTTTTAAAGAAGAAATAGATATTGTGAAAACAACAATTCATGGTGATATGAACGAACCTCAGCAAATTTTATCTATTGAAGAGATTATTTTTTATCAAAAATTGCTTCAAAAAGTTCCGATTGCTGAAAATGTATACGAATATGCAGTTCGATTGGCAACATTAACACGTCCTTTTACAGGCACGGGACACGCATGGGCGAAAGATTATTTAGCGTGGGGATCAGGTCCGCGGGCATCTCAATTCTTGATTATAGGCGCGCGCACCCATGCCATTCTGTCCGGAAAACTATCCCCCGATATTGAAGATGTGAGAGCCGTAGCACACAATATTTTAAGACATCGTATCATCAAAAACTATAAAGCAGAAGCCGAAGGAATTTCTGTAGATGATATTATCAATAAATTATTGTATGAATAATAACTATTTCATTGATTCTCACGCACATCTCTATAGAGAATATTACCCCAACGATTTTCAGGAAGTGATTCAACGCGCCATTGATCATCGCGTAGAAAAAGTTATTTTGCCTTGTGTTTCTGCTGAATCTATTCCCGATATTTTTGAGGCGGCAAAACTGTTTCCCAATCATCTTTTTCCATTAATTGGACTACACCCAACGGATGTAAATCAAGATTTTAAGCATCAATTATCTATTTTAGAAAAACATTTAGATAATCAAAGTGTGGTTGGAATTGGAGAAACGGGTATAGATTTGTATCACGATAAAACATATTTTTCAGAGCAAATGATGGCTTTTGAGACGCAGTTGTTTTGGGCGAAAGAGATGTTATTGCCGCTTTCCATTCATATTCGCGATGGTTTTAATGAAGCGTTATCGGTGTTAAAAAAGTTTAAAAGTGCAGGATTGCGAGGTATTTTACACTGTTTTTCCGGAGGAATTCAAGAAGCCAAATGGGCAATAGATAACGGTTTTTTGTTGGGCATAAGCGGCGTGGTTACATTCAAAAAGAACAGATTACAGGATATTGTTAAAGAAGTGGGAATCAATGCCATTGCTTTAGAAACCGACGCTCCTTTCTTAGCTCCCGACCCCTACCGCGGAAAACGAAATGAAAGCGCTTATATTCCTGTTATTGCAGAAAAAATTGCTTCTGTGTTGGAGATTTCTATTGAAGAAGTGATGAATATAACAACAAAAAATGTGGAAGCGATTTTTAAAGGTGTAATTTTATAATTAAATTTTTGAAAACATTTTAAATTTTCTGTATGAATAATAAAAAAAATCGTGTTTATTTTTATCTTACTTATTACAATTGCTATGAATTTTCTATTAGAAAAATATTATTATTACTAATTTTTATATTTGTATTTATTAATAGTTTCCTTTTTGCCCAAAACAAACCCGATGATATTGTTGGTTATTATCTCAATGAAGATCCTTTTTCGGGAGCGATTTCGCAAGTTTATATATATAATGCAGGGGATGGAACGTATGAAGGGGTTGTAATATGGGTAAATGAAGAAGATAGAAAAAAATATGAGGGATTAGTATATATGAAAGGACTAACCTTTAATGCCAAAGAGAATGAGTGGCAAAATGCTACTTTTATCTATCCTGGAAAAAATGGAAAGTTCAAAGCCTTTATGCGAATTGAAAAAGATGGAAAATTGCGTGTTAGAGGTTATTGGGGTATTTCTATGTTTGGTAAAACATTATTTTGGTTTAAAGAACAGGAATCAAGAAATCCGAAAATACAACATCCTTGATAATGGTATTTTTTTGAATTTAAAGACAAAATTAATTATCCTGTATATTTTTAGGAGTATCAAGCCAATGGGCGTACTCTTTTCCAAGACTTTTCACTGCTCTTTCCCATACTTTTGAGGTGGGAGTTTTTAATACAATTTCCTCATTTCCTTCTGTTACTACCCACATTTTTTTACTTATTTCATCTTCCAATTGTCCGGGCGACCAACCCGAATATCCGATAAAGAACTTAAAATCCATTTTGGGAATAGCAGTATGTTCGAAAATAGCTAATAAAATATCATCGTATCCTGTATAAACATGAGGTAATATTTCTTCCGATTGTTTACAGTTTTCGAAATTATGCAATGCGAACGCTGTTTGGTGCATTACGGGACCTCCAGCATACACGGGCATGTCAATTTTTGCTCCTGTAACTGCTTGGCGAACTGTGCAATCTAATTCTTGATTTAAAATTAATCCTACACAATTTTCTTTATCTTTTTCAATGATTAAAACCACACTACGATTAAAAAAGGGATCATTGTAATAAGGAACAGAAACTAATAATCTACCGGTAGCTGGTTTTAAAAGCGTGGGCTTAACATGGAGTAACGACCTCATAATATTAACGTATCTTCGAATATCTATTAGGAAACGAACAAAACGTTAAAATCTTATATTTTCAAATATTATTCGCATATATATACATAACTTATTTCAAAATCAATAGTTTTTCGGTTTTTTGGTTATTTTCGGTTTTTAAAGTACAATTGTAGATGCCTGTAGGTAGTTCCACTCCTGTAAGCATAATTTTATACACGCCAGAATCGTGAGGCGCTCTATTTTTAAGTATGTAAAATGGTTTTCCAAAATTGTCATATAACGAAATTTCCACTACTTTCGTTTCATTTATACTATATTCAATGGTTACATCACCGTTTGATGGATTGGGATATAATTTTAAGTAAAGTTCGTTAGTAATTTTAGTTTCTTCAAAACTTTGAAACTCTTTTTTTTCCACACTATAGTCTGTAATAACAGGTGTTAATTCATCGGTTTCTCCTTTTGTAAGCGTTTTTGCAGTATAAGTGCAAATAAAAAAAGGATCAACGTATGCATGAAAATGAGAGCCCGCACTTGCTGTAAAACCATCTGATAGAACAATCTTTTCACCAGCGTGTAAAGATACACTTGCTTTGCTTTGAATGGTATAGTTTCCAAATACTTCATCAGGATTTACATTTTTCCCTGCTAAAATATGAGTAATCACATTATAACTTTTTGTCCCTGATTCTATTTCATTTTGCAGGTATAGTTTATGTTGAAATGTATCGCACATCACCGAGATATGAAATCTTACACTATCAGGATGCGAGGGAATCCATTGTTGTGGTGTTCCACTTATCGTTTGTATTACCTCATAAAAATACGTTCTTACAGTTGCCTCAGTTTCGGAAAGAGCTACTACTTCCATAAAGTACCGCCCATTATTTGTATTGGTAGTCGAAGAAAAACCATTAGCAATACCTTGTACTATAGGAGAAAGCGTATATGTATAGGATACAGTAGCTCTTATTTCATGCCTATTTACTAAGTAAATACCATCATCAACAGGATTGGGGCTCCAACTATCATCTTCATATTCTAAATACTCTTCATTTTCTATTTGCAGAAAAAGTGAATCTGTTATACCCATATCCACACCGGAAACCTTAAAAGTATGGATTTGATTTTGAGCAGTAGCATAGCATACAGCTTTGTATGCATCAACCAATCCATATCCCATCTGATTATCCCATGTTCCGTATTCCTGTATCGGAGAATAAGTATATACATACAATTGGCGACCATCCACATCAGTCGTATGTATTTTTTTACAACTTAAAGCTATTGTCTTTTTCACTTCCTCATAAGATAAGCAAGGGTTAACGGATAAAATTAATGCAGCTACACCTGCAACATGGGGGCAAGCAGCAGAAGTACCTGTAATGTAATCATAAGAATCATTAATTGTGGTTGTGCATATTTCAACTCCGGGCGCTACTACATCTAATGTGCTACTGAAACATGAATTTAAAGCACGACCCCCATTGCAAAATATTGAACCAACTGCCAAAACTGTTGGTAAATTTGCGGGCCACTCTACATAAATAGGCTGATTAAAATCAAGGTAATTTCCTGAAGAAGCGACAATAACACAACCTTTTCCATTTCTGCCCAGAGTGATTGCATTAGTAATTGCTGCATTAGTCAAGGGAAGTTCTGGCCCTCCACCCCATGAACAACTAAGCACATCGGCTCCAAAATCTTCCCATGCATGTCTAATCCCGAAAGATAACCATTCATCGTTTGTCCATACATTATTCGGCTCATCATATCTAGCTTTCGTTTTATAACCTACTCGAACGGGTATTATTTTACAATTTGGCGCCACTCCTATAATACCCTTATCGTTATCAACAGCACCTATAATACCTGCGCAGTATGTTCCATGGGCATCAGTCCCTGAATAGCTTCCATTTTCTCCTCCGGGAGCTCCGTAAGTAACATCACATCCAGGTAAAAGATTATCTTCTAAATCCGGATGATCTAATTGCACACCTACATCAAGAACTGCAATTTTGATATCCATACTGCCTTTTGTTATATCCCATGCAGGTTCTACATTGATATCAATACCCGGAACACACCACTCACCCATTTGCCCTGTATTTTTCAAACCCCATTGCAAAGGATAATGAGGATTTGTTTCCGGCGGCGGTGCATTGTGTTGTTTCATTTTCACAAAAAATGACGGCGCCGCTAATTCACACCAACCAGTTTCATATAAATTTCTGCTTATCTGTAAAATATTTTCTAATGATACATCCAAACTAACCACGTAAATCTCCTGATATTTATTTTCCAATGTAGTTCTAATAATTTTATCACCTAAACCTATGTAATCAAAAACCTCTTCTATTGATTTTCCTACTTTCATTTGGATAACAATATCATTAGTAGGTAATAGGATGGTTCCATCTGCATATTCTAATGCATAAGTAATATCCATAATAGTGGGAGTTTGTTTTAATTTATCAAACTTCATTTTTAACGTATCAATAGTAGCAATTATTAGATTATCATTAAAACTATTAGACATGGTGAAAAAAGATTGACCTAAAAAAACATCAATATCGGTTTCAGATTGGCATTTGAATATTACCATATCTTTTCTAATTTTAAAACTTTCCTTTTTCCCATTAGTAGTGTAGTAAAAATCGGTTTGAGCAAATAAAGCTGATGAAAGAAAGTTGAAAACAAAAAGCAAAAAGCAGCAAGCAGAAAACAATTTTCGTAACTTGTAATATGTAACTTTTTTCATAACTATTTCGTTTTAAGTTCATCAATCTGTTTTTGCAAATCTAAGATATAGAGGGTAAGCTCTTCTACTTTTTGCAACAATTTGGCGTTCATTTCGCCTAA
>WRNX01000054.1 GCA_009776395.1 Lentimicrobiaceae bacterium | reverse complement strand
ACTTTTTTTATGACGTACCGAACTACGCCCCAAATTACAAAGTTATTTTCTTCGGTAACTTTTATGGGTTTGTAGTCTTTATTTGCAGGAATAAGGAGTGCATGGTCTTTTTGCCGTTTAAAATGTTTCAAGGTAAATTCACCATCTATATAACAAACAGCCAAACAATTATCGTATGCTTCTAAACTTTTGTCTATTACTAACAGGTCGCCGTCATTAATTCCGTCATCAATCATGGATACGCCGCTGACCCGTGCGTAAAATGTAGCGGCCGGATTTTTAATGATTTCTTTGGTAATATCAAGTTTGAGGGAAAAGTGGTCATCTGCGGGTGATGGAAAACCGGCAGAGACTTTAGCATTAGAGAGGGGTAATTCTATATTATTTTTTGTATCAGGGGTAAAAATAGTGATATTTTGGGTGTTAGTCATTGCAATTTTTATGTAATTGGTTGAAGTGTATATTTTTTACGAGTCAGTCTGAAAATCTGGTTGGCAGGTTTTCTTTGCCACAAATCTGATTGGCTGAACTATTTACTTATTTAGTAAATTCACAAGATATTGTCCATAACCGCTTTTCAAGAGAGGCTGAGCAATAGTTTCTAATTGTTGAGCATCAATAAACCCTTTTCGATATGCTACTTCTTCAATACATCCAACTTTTAACCCCTGACGTTCTTCAATTACTTGCACAAATTGCGTAGCGTCAATAAGCGATTTGAAAGTACCTGTGTCCAACCAGGCAGTACCACGATTCATTTTGCACACTTTTAATCTTTCATGCTCTAAATAATAGCGATTAACATCAGTAATTTCATATTCGCCACGTGCACTTGGTTGAATATTTTTTGCTATTTCTACTACAGAATTATCATAAAAATATAGTCCCGGTACAGCATAGTTAGATTTTGGATTTTGTGGTTTTTCTTCTATACTCATGGCGTTCATATTTTCGTCAAATTCAACTACGCCGTATCTTTCGGGATCAGACACATGATAAGCAAATACAATGCCTCCGTTTGGGTCGTTATTGAGCGCCAAATTATCTTCAAATTCTGCGCCGTAGAAAATGTTATCACCCAAAATTAATGCGGCTTTATCTTTTCCGATAAACTCTTCGCCCAATACAAATGCCTGCGCTAATCCATTGGGAATATGTTGAATTTTATATTCAAAACGACATCCTAATTGGGAACCATCCCCCAGTAAATGCTCAAAATGGGGCAAATCGGCAGGTGTTGAAATAATTAATATTTCATTAATACCTGCTTGCATGAGAGTGGAAAGAGGGTAATAAATCATAGGTTTATCATAAATCGGCATAAGTTGCTTGCTCATTGCCAAAGTAAGTGGATGTAAACGGGTGCCGGCGCCTCCGGCTAAAATGATACCTTTCATTAGATTAGATTTAATGTTCAATTTGCAATGCGTAATTGAATATTTGCAGCGGCGAAAATAAAGATTTTTGCTTATTTTGTATGATAATTATTTAATATTTTTTTTTAACTTTTACTAAATTAATTCAGAAAAATATTATTTTTGCCGAAATTTACATAAATCATTATTAAACATGAAAAAAATTACATTATTTTTATTATTATTCTTATTTGCAGTAACTTATTCCTTGCAAGCACAAAAACAATTTGCCGGTGAAATTCAGTTCAAAACCAAAATTGAAGGCACCGATGACCCTAATCTTTTATCAAGTATTGAAAGCATGACTTCAAAAACCAGTATTCTTGGAAATAAATCTAAAACAGTAATGAATTTTGGAGGAATGCAAGAAATTACAAATATTTGGGATGGCGATAAAGAGACCTCAATTTTTGTGATTGAAATTATGGGAATGGGAAAGTATTATAAAAAAACAAGCACCGAAGAACGTAAAGAAGAAATGAAATTTTTTGATTTTAGTTATAGTTATGAAGATGATTTTAAAGAAATTTGTGGCTATAAATGCCAAAAAGTGATCGCCACAAAAATAAATTTAGAAGATGATGCCATTACGGAGACCTTTTTTTATATCACAAAAGAATTGGGAGGATCTAAAATATACGGAGAAGAGTATCCTGGGTTAGAGGGATTTCCTCTTTTAACAATGACTCCGTTACCTCAATATTGTGATGAATGCAAGATGGCTATGGAGGCAATTAAAATTACTCCTAAAAAGATAAAAGATATAGATTTCCTCCTTCCTGATGACGCCAAAAATATTGATGAAAGTCCTGAATTAAAAGAGATGCTTGGGTATTAATAATTTTTATATAAAATACTCTGAGAGTCGCTTCATCTCAGCAGCCACAGGAATATTCTCATACAAAACGTTGTAAATCGCCTCAACTATAGGAATGTTTCCTTGTCCTTTTTTGTTAATTTCGTGCAAACACCTTGCGGCGTAATAACCCTCAGCTACCATTTTCATTTCAAGCAACGTAACTTTCACTGATAGACCATGTCCAATCATACTTCCAAACATTCTGTTACGGCTATACCTTGAATATGCGGTTACTAATAAATCTCCCAGGTAAACCGAATCGGTGAGTTGTCTTTCTTCATTAGCATACATCTTATTCACAAAACGTTTCATCTCTTTTAAACAATTAGAAACATAACAGGCGATAAAGTTGTCGCCATATCCTAATCCTGAATAAATGCCTGCGCCCAAGGCATAAATATTTTTTAAAACGACGGCTAATTCAATTCCTTTTATATCGCTTGTAACCGAAGTTCTTACATATCGGTTTTTGAAAAAACGTGCTACTGTTTCAGCAAGTTCTAAATTTGGGGAAGCGGAGGTAAGAAAAGAGAGTTTTTCCTGACTCACTTCTTCTGCGTGCGATGGTCCGCTAATTACCGCCATATTACTATAAGGTACAGAAAATTCCGAACGAAGATATTCCGTTACCACTTGCATCGTTTCCGGTACAATTCCTTTTACTGCAATAATAATTTTTTTTCGGTTAAGTTTACTTTTTTGTAAGGATTCTAATGTTTTATGTAAAAAAGCCGATGGCGTAACAATCACAATATAATCTGCTTTCGCTACTGCCTGACGAATATCTTGCATTACCTTAACTTCTTTGGGATTGATAAATACAGAACTTAAATACAATGGATTGTGTCCATATTTCGTAACGCCTTCTACAATCTCTTCTTCGCGTACCCACCAATGAATGTGTTCTAAATTGGTAGATAAAATTTTAATAATAGCAGTTGCCCACGTTCCTCCGCCTAAGACTGCCACACGATAGCGCATCCGTGATTTCTTTTTTCTAAGAGGAATAAACTGATTTTCAAATTGTTCGAGTTCAGATGTACCCATTTATCATCTTTTATTTTAAGGGCGACAAAGGTAATTAATATTTTTTAACACTCAACATAATACTGTGAAAAAAAAATTAACTTAAAATTCACTTTTTTGTGAATAATAAAAAAATTAGTATTATTTTGCCGCCGAAAAAAATATATTATACACTTATAAATCACTATGATAGAAGATGAAAAGAGGATAGAAATTATTGATGAAAATCAACCGTTAGAAAATAGTTCCGATTTGCACAAAGTAATTTTTGTGCAATCCATGTTTGAAAACTATTTTATAGACTATTCCTCTTATGTAATATTGGATAGAGCTGTTCCTGATATTTACGACGGATTAAAGCCGGTGCAACGTCGTATTTTTCATTCCATGAAAGAAATTGAAGATGGACGTTATAACAAAGCGGCTAATATTGTAGGAAACACAATGAAATACCATCCGCATGGAAATATTTCCATTGAAGATGCCTTAGTACAATTAGGTCAAAAAGAGATTGCTATTGATACACAGGGAAATTGGGGAAATATTTTTACAGGCGCAAAAGCAGCTGCATCAAGATATATTGAAGCACGATTGACTAAATTTGCCCTTGAAGTGATTTTTAACCCTAAAACTACAAAATGGAAAATCTCGTACGACGGAAGAAATAGAGAACCTATTACTTTACCCGTAAAATTTCCCCTTTTATTGGCACAAGGAGTTGAAGGTATTGCTGTTGGTTTGGCAACCAAAATCTTGCCTCACAATTTCATTGAATTGATAGATGCCTCTATTGCCATTCTCGAAAATAAAGATTTTGAAATATTTCCAGACTTTCCAACCGGTGGTACAGTAGATGTCTCTAAATATAATGAGGGTATAAGAGGAGGAAAAGTTAGAAATAGAGCTAAAATTAGAATAGTAGATAATAAAATTTTAGTTATCTATGAAATTCCTTATGGAACAAACACTAATTTATTAATAACTAAATCAATAGCGCCTGCCATTGATAAAGGAAAATTAAAAATCAAGAAAATTGATGACAATACCGCAGAACATGTCGAGATTTTGCTGCATCTGCAACCCGGCGTTTCACCAGACCAAACTATTGATGCTCTGTATGCTTTTACCGATTGCGAAATGTCGTACTCCCCTAATGCATGCGTTATTTGCGATAGAAAACCCCGATTTATGTCGGTGAAAGAGATTTTGAAAGTAAATACCGAGAATACAGTCGCGCTATTAAAACGCGAACTTGAAATTGAACTGGATGAATTAGAAGAAGATTGGCACAAATGGTCATTGGAAAAAATTTTCTTTGAAAAAAGAATCTATAAAGAATTGGAAAAAGATACCGCAACATGGGAAAAACAAATTGACAACATAGAAAAAGCATTTGAACCTTACCGCGATATGTTTAGAAAAGAGATTACCCGAGAAGATATTCTTAAACTGTGCGAAAAACCGGTGCGTAAAATTTCAAAATTTGACATCAAACAAGCGGACGAAAAAATTATGCAAATTGAAGAAAAAATGGACGAAAAACTTCATCATTTAAACCATTTAATTGAATTTGCGATAAATTATTTCGAAAATTTGAAGAAAAAATATGGCGAAGGTAGAGAAAGAAAAACTGAAATAAAAAGTTTTGACAATATTGTGGCTGCAACGGTTGCAGTAGCCAATCAAAAACTTTATGTAAATAAAAAAGAAGGATTTGTAGGTACAAACCTCAAAAAAGATGAAGATGTAGAATATGTTTGCGATTGCTCTGATATTGACGAAATTGTGGTTTTCCGTGAAAATGGAACATTCCTGGTAAGCAAGGTTTCTGAAAAACAATTCTTTGGAAAAGATATCATACATGTAGAAGTTTTTAAAAGAAACGATGACAGAACCGTATTCAATATGGTGTATTCAGATGGATACAACGGAATGGCGCTGGTAAAAAGATTTTCTGTAGGAGGCGTTACCAGAGATAGAGAATATGACTTAACGAAAGGAAAAGACGGAACAAAAGTTATTTATTTTACCTCAAATCCAAATGGAGAAGCCGAAAAAGTAAAAGTGCTGCTAAAAGCTAAAGCCAAGCTTAAAAAAACACAATTTGACTTCGATTTTAGTACATTAACTATAAAAGGACGCACTTCGCAAGGAAATATTTTATCACGAAATCCGGTAAGAAAAATTGAAATAATTGCTAAAGGAGTTTCTACATTGAGCGCTATTAATATTTATTTTGATCCTATTGTAATGAGATTGAATAGCGATGAACGTGGAGATTTGTTAGGCGATTTTAAAGAAGACGATAAAATTATTTCTATTTATAAATCAGGTAATTATAGAATTACTGGATTTGACCTCTCCACCCATTTTGAAAATAATCTTACTATAATTAAAAAATTTAATACGCAACAACCAATTACTGTAATTTATGAAAATATTAAAGAAGAAAAATTTTATATGAAACGTTTCATTCCGGAACTCACAGATAAAAAAATAGTTTTTTTAGGAGATGAAAAAAATCTCAAAACTATTTTAATTAGTTACGATTCATTTCCACAAATTGAAGTGGAATATTTTGAGAAAAAACCGGAAAATACTGAAAAAACAATTATTTCCTGCGCAGATTTTGTTGAAATCATGAGTATAAAAGCACGCGGAAAAAGGATTGGTTATAAAAATATAGTAGAAATAATTCCATTAAATCCATTGCCTGAAATAGAAGTACTTGATGTGGAAGAGGGAAATAGTGAGGTGGAAATTAAGGAAACTATTAAAGTTGAGGAAACTATGGTTATTGAACAAATTGGAGAAAAATCTATTGGTAATCAAGAGGATGAAGAATGGGAACAACTAACTTTATTTTAACTTTTATTATATATATTTTTTATGACAAAAACTAACGAATCTTGGGGAAGTAGCATCGGATTAGTACTCGCAATGGCGGGAAACGCCGTTGGATTTGGAAATTTCTTGCGTTTTCCGGCACAAGCCATCAGCAACGGCGGTGGCGCATTTATTATCCCTTACTTAGTCTGCTTTCTATTAATGGGATTACCCTTAATGTTTATTGAATGGACTACAGGACGCTGGGGCGGACAACATGGAGACCACTCTACCCCATTCGTAATGGAAAGAATGGGGAAAAAACCATACTGGCGATTCATCGGCGTGTTCGGAATATTCTCAAGCATCGCTATCGCTTCCTACTATTGTTATATTGAAAGTTGGACAATGTCGTACATATATCACTCCATTGTCGGTACATTTAAAGGAATGACACAAGGCGAAGTTGCCGCTTTCTTTACCGATTATCATAATATGAGTTCTACCCATAGTGGAATCCCTTACGAAAATGTTGCCGCTTTTCTACTTTGCTTGGCATTAAACGTTTGGATTTTAAGCAGAGGATTACAAGATGGAATTGAAAAAGTGGCAAAATATGGCATCCCCCTCTTAGTATTGCTTGGCATTTTTTTGGCAATAAAGGGATTAACAATAAAATCGGGAATAGATGGCGCTGTTGCCTCAGGAATATCAGGTTTAGACTTTTTGTGGAAACCCCAATTCAGCTCGCTTTTTGACCCCAAAGTGTGGTTGGCAGCTGCCGGACAAATTTTCTTTACCCTGTCGCTCGGCATGGGTTGTATTCAATGTTATGCCTCTTATTTAAAAAGAAAAGACGACATTGCCTTAGGCGCGCTCACTACCGGTTTTGTAAACGAATTTGTTGAAATTGTACTGGGCGGAACCATATTGATTTCAATTACAGTTGGCTTTTTTGGTATTACTACTGTTCAACAGATGATTGGACAAGAAGGCGGGTTGGGTATTGCATTTCAATCTATGCCTTTTCTGTTTCAAAAATGGGGACCTGCGCTAAGCATATTTGCAGGCGTATCTTTTTTCGGACTATTGTTCATCGCCGGAATCACCTCATCGCTTGCCATGGGATCACCATTTGTAAGTTTTTTGCAAGACGAATATAATATGAAAAAGAAATATGCTGCACTCACTTTCGGATTGGTAATTCTTTTCGCTGGATTGCCCTGCGTTCTCTTTTATCGTCAAGGCGTTTTCGATGAATACGACTATTGGGCTGGAACAGTAGGACTTTTCTTCTTCGCTATGTGTGAAGCCATACTTTTTTCATGGATTTTTGGAATTAGCAAAGGTTGGAAAGAGTTTAACCACGCTGCAAAAATAAAAGTACCCGTCATTTTTAAATATATTACTCTTTACATCACCCCAACCCTACTCATTCTTATCTTCCTCTCCGCTCTGCTAAAACCAGCAGGCGACGATTGGAGCGCATTGTGCATAAGAGGCTGGAAATTAGATAATGAAAGTATTATTGGCAGAATGAAAGGAAAAACCGATGTAAACGACAAATGGTTTGCCGACACATTATACAGCGATATAAACGGATATATTCAAGAGTTTGAAACTTATCAGGGCGAACAATATGTGGTGGCACACACCGGCTCAGATGTAGAAGGGGAATACGGATATCTGAAAAAATATCAAGTTAAAAATGTAGAAGAAATTTTGGTAAAATCCGGAGACGTAATCGTTATAGGAACTCCAATATTTAAAGGAAAATTTATCAACAACGCCTTTTATGTTTCCTGTGCACGTATGTTTTTAGTAGCGTTGTTTCTATCCGGATGCGGAATGGTTATAGTGGCTACAAGAAAACGAAAAAAATCATCAATCAATATTAAAAAACCAACACCATGAGTACTTCAGCGCTAATACTGATGCTTTGCGTAACCATTATAGTAACAGGCCTAACTGTTTATTTCCTTCAAAAAATATTGAAGAAGAAATAATGATGCAATGATGCGATGCTTAGATGTTAATAGAAAAAGCATATTTTTGCCGTTTAATTTTTTATTATCATTTATGAAAAAAATCACTCTTATTTTATTAGCATTTAGCACTTTATTATTTTTCAGTTGTTCCAACACTAAAACAAAAACCGATACGGATAATGCTGTTCCCGTTTATTTCACTTCCGATATTTCGCCCGAAGGGGTAATGAAAATATTTGAATATGTGAAAGATAATGTTCAAGGCGAAAATATTGGAATTAAAGTACACTTTGGCGAAGACGGCAACGAGTATTTTGTGCCTGCCACAATGGTTGAGCCGCTTTGTAAAGCCTTAAACGCCACGTTGGTAGAAACCAACACCGCTTACACCGGTCGCCGCACCAAAACCGAAACACACATTGAATTGGCAAAAGACCACGGTTTTACTTTTGCGCCTATTGACATTTTGGATGAAGGCGGCACTTTGGAACTCCCCGTAGAAGGCGGAAAACATTTTAAAACCGTATTACTCGGAAAAAATCTTGAAAACTATTCTACCATAATTTATTTTACTCATTTTAAAGGACATGGCAGTGCCGGTTTCGGCGGATGTATCAAAAACGCCTCTATGGGAATGGCTACTCCGGTGGGAAAAAGAATTATGCACAACAGAGATTACCCGAAATGTAAGCAAGAACTGTGCATTTCGTGCGGTCGTTGCGTGGAAGATTGCCCCGCCGATGCCATCACTTTGGAACCGTTAGAGATAGATAAAAACAAATGTATCGGATGCGGAAAATGTATCTCTTCCTGTCCGCAAAGTGCCATCGTGCGACCGGATAATGAAGAACAAAAAATTATCTTCTTGGAAAAATTAGTAGAATATGCAAAACCCGCTATTGAAAAAGTTAATTCTGTGTATTTCAATGTTATCATGAACATTTCGCCGAGTTGCGACTGTGCTAAAGATCCCAAAGAACCTTTTGTGAACGACATCGGAATATTGGTTTCTACCGACATCGTTGCCATTGAGGCCGCCGCGCACGATTTGGTGGATAAAGCCCACCAATGCGAAGATGCTTTTTTGAAAGAGAACTCCGTGAGTGGAAAGCACCAAATTGAATACGCCGAAAAGTTGGGTATGGGAACCAAAAATTATAAACTCATTGATATTGATAAAAAATAATGTCGAAAGGAAAA
>WRNX01000053.1 GCA_009776395.1 Lentimicrobiaceae bacterium | reverse complement strand
TGGTAACCATGCGTATATCCATCACTTATTATTTCAACCGTTTTATTTGGATATGGAACGTTTGAATTATAAATATCCAAATTTGGTTCTACGAACGGTGGTGGATCGCTCCAATCTAATGGGATTGGTGGTTGCGTTGGAAAGATATAATAGTTTCCATTTAATTTTTCTTGAGATATTGAATTAACTATTATACCCGTTACCGTTGAATTATAGGGTAAAACATAAGAGATTATTTTAATAGGTAACTGTGGATTGCCTATTTCTTCGGTAAAAGAACATTCATTAATCAGTATTTGGTCAAAACCGTCATTCTGTTTAAAAAAATTTTGCCCCCCTACAACTGACCATGTAAATTTGATAATATTTTGAGTAGATACACTAAAACTATATGCAAAAAAGCATATAGTAAAAAATAAGGATTTAAAATTTAATTTTTTCATAATATTTTGAATTTTAAATTGTTAATATATTTATGTTACATTAACATATTCTTTTATCTAAAATAATACCGTAATCCAATTCCTCCATAAAAATTAATCTTATCTGGTCCCGGAATGTAAGGTTCGGGTATGTGGTCTATCATTGCCATCGTGTAATATTGCGTACCGGTCATATTGTTGGCGCCAATGTAAGGATTAATCTCAAAACCTTTAAATCGTTTAAGATAACCAATTTTCATATTCAGTAATCCAAACGGATGCGCTTTGTACTCTCCATCCGTAGTTATGGTCATGGCTGTACGATAACCATAGTTGATGTTGGCATACAATCCAATCTTAGTATCAAAATCAATACCCGCATTCATTACCCAGGGAGAAACGCCTGCCACCTGTATCCCTTTATAGTTTTCAGTTACCAATTCGCCATTCACATTCAATTGAAATTGATAATCTCCATATCTGTAAAAAGAGTAAGTAAGATTGACAAAAGGACGCAACAGTTTCACAAATTTAGTTTGCGAATCGAAAATTTTGTAATCTATTTCACATTCCACGCCCAAATTGTTGGTAGTTCCTGCATTGATAACATAAGTGTATAGAACATGCGCCTGGGTTTCATCCAAAACGGCTATCGGCGTGAATTTATTGGTAAACTGTGCATAAAACACTGAAAAAGAATAGAATAATCTGTTTTTAAGAAAATTGCCTTTGGTTCCGAGTTCAACTTGCTGTCCTTTTTCAGGTTTTAAACCGGTATTAATTTCGTTGGTAGCGGTAATTAAAAGCGTAGAAGTTACAGGAGGTTTGTATCCCATTGAATATGAAGCATAAATAGAGGCTCTGTTTTTGAATATTTTATTTATGGAAAAACTTGGAGATGTTAAAAAGTTATAATTATTGGAATAGATTTTAGGAATATTATTATTCGGATGATTGTTAGTTAATGCCCATAATTTATTTTCTAATTGAAGAGAGAGATTGCTAATCCCCACTCCTGCATTAATGGTAAATCCTTTGGGTAAATTCAAACTCCACTGTGTAAAATAAGAATAGGTTAAGTTGCTCAACAGTTGGTTACTTCTTACGGTTGTGGTAATATTGTAAGGGGAATCCAGATTGGTACTGTCGGGCGCCATATTGTAACCGATGGAAGACCCGCTCATTTTTTGCAATTCAATACCTGCAATACCGGATAAAACAATGTTTTTGGATTTAGACAAGGTGAACTGCATGTTAAACACGCTTCTGAATCCGAAATTCAAGGCGTTTTTATCTGTCCATCCACCACCGGAAGAACTTTGATCCAACACCTGACTTTGTCCGAAAATAGAAGTGGAATTGGAAATATGTTTATCGAAGATAAAACTGTGTTCTATTCCTGCCCTGAATACTTTAAGTCCCGAATGGGCGTCATTTCTGATGTAAGTAGGATCGCCGGAATAATCTTTGTTTTCGTACTGTTCAATGGTCAGTTCGCCGTTTCGGTCATCTCTGCCCTGCGTATAGCCAATATAGGTGTTTATTGTTTGGCGTTTATTAAGGGTAAAGTTTCCCATTACATTGCAAAAATCTTTGTTTGAGCGTGTATGAGGCATAAATCCATCAAATTGCTGATGTCCGTAATTTGCCAAAACTGAGGATTTTTCGATGCCCACAGCAACGGTGGTAGTGGTTCTGAACAATCCGTAACTGCCGCCCATCACATTTTGCCCGATAAAGATTTCGTTGTTTTTGGGTTGAATGGTGTGCAGATTTACTACGCCTGCAATAGCCAAGCCGTGAAGTACGCCCGAAGGTCCTTTAACTACCTCTACTTTTTCTATCGTACCAAAATCAATATCATCCATCACGGTCATTCCTTCCGCATCGGTAATGGGAATACCATTTAAATACATTTTCATGCCTTGCGAATCAAAATTGTTTGCTCTTCCATTCGCATTGGTACCATTTCCATAGCCGCGAATATTGAATTGCTGTCCGCCGGAAAAAGTTCTTTTTTCCATAAAAACACCGGGAAGATTCGTATTAATAGCATCATCTAATGAGATGCCTGTTCCTCGGTTTAATTCCAGAGGTTCCAATATTGAAAAAGGAACGGATTTTTCCAACAGTTCCTGATTGGAGTTTGAAGATGCAGAAATTTCGACACTTTCTAAAGAAACAGTTTTTGTGGTATCAGTTTGGGCAAACATTGCGCTGATACACAATAGAAGCGAAGTGAAAAAAAACACTTTTTTTAATAACTTGTGTTTCATGATTTTTTTTTTATTAACTAAAACATTTCATTACTGCAAAGAAAATAAAATCATTAATATAAAAATGTTTTTTCAGATTTTTTTTCTCAATTAAGAAAAGTAGCATAATAAATTATCTATGGTATAGTTTTCCAAAAATGTATCTTTGCGTTTTATTAATAAACAACTCGTGAATCTTCTTGAAGTAAAAAATTTATCATTAGAATTTAAACAGGAGGAAAAATGGAATCCCGTTTTATCTTCTGTATCGTTTTCTTTAAAAAAAGGAGAAACACTCGGCATAGTAGGTGAATCCGGTTCCGGGAAGTCAGTTACAGCATTATCTATCATGCACTTGCTTTCAGAAAAAAATACAAAAATTACAGAGGGAGAGATTTTTTTTGATGTGAGGATGAGGCTAGTTGAAGGAGAAAAGGAACAGGGAGAAAGGAGCAGGGAACGTTTACTCCAGCACATTCGCGGGAACAGAATTGCCATGATTTTTCAAGAACCGATGACCTCCCTAAATCCGGTATTAAAATGCGGAAAACAAGTTACGGAAGCGATTCTATTACACACAAAATTATCAAAAAAAGAGGCAAAAGAAAAAACGATAAAACTGTTTAACGATGTGCAACTTCCAAATCCTCAAAAAATTTTTAACACTTATCCACACGAACTTTCCGGTGGGCAAAAACAACGGGTAATGATTGCCATGGCAATGAGTTGTAATCCCGATATTTTAATTGCCGATGAACCAACCACCGCCTTGGATGTTACCGTGCAAAAAAATATTCTGGAACTTCTAAAACAGTTACAGGAAAAATATGGTATGAGCATTATTTTCATTTCACACGATTTGGGAGTAATTGCACAAATTGCGCACAGGGTTTTGGTGATGTACAAAGGCGCTATAGTAGAACAGGGCGATGTGAAAACTATTTTTAGCCATCCGCAACATCCTTACACAAAAAGTTTGTTAACCTGTCGCCCAAAATTAGAAGAAAAGCTAATTAGACCATTCACTTCCACTCTTTTTCAAATTCAAAACCTCAACAAATTTTACCCCATCCGAAAACAAAAACTATTTGAAAAACAATCTTTTTTTCATGCGTTAGAAAATATTAATTTAGAAATTTTTGAAGGAGAAACGTTAGGACTTGTCGGGGAATCGGGATGTGGAAAAACCACGCTGGGAAGAACGCTGCTACGATTAATTGAACTTGATTCCGGAAATATTTTCTACAAAGGAAACAATTTGAAAGCGTTTTCTTTTAAAGAGATGCGCAATTTGAGGAAAGAGATACAAATTGTATTGCAAGATCCTTATTCTTCTTTAAATCAACGTTTAACTGTTGGACAAATGCTTATTGAACCGATGCAAGTGCATGATATTTTGAGTAATGATAAAAAGCGAAACAAACGTGCTATTGAACTGTTAGAGCGTGTTGGACTAAACGAAGAACATCTGCATCGCTATCCGCATCAATTTTCGGGAGGACAGCGCCAGCGTATTGCCATTGCCCGCGCACTAACCGTGAATCCATCGTTTATTGTTTGCGATGAATCGGTGTCTGCGTTAGATGTTTCCGTTCAGGCACAAGTGTTAAACCTGCTCAACGATTTGAAAAAGGAGTTTCATCTTACCTACCTCTTTATTTCTCACGATTTATCGGTAGTAAAATATATGTCGGATAGAATTGCTGTAATGCGCCAGGGTAAGATTGTAGAGTTGAATGATGCTGAGTCCATTTACCGCAATCCTCAAACGGAATATACTCGAGCGCTAATTGAAGCGATACCGCAGATAGATTCACCAGCTTTACAGCATAAGAAACATAAAATATCTTAACCAGATAATAACTTGAAAAACAAATATTAGCGCAATCTCTACCAACTACCGCATTCCGTACCCCATCAATCTTTCCGCACCTTTCCAGTCTTTCTGTTTCAAATATTCGCGAATAAGAGTGGACCTAACTTCAACTCCATCTATTCTAAATTCTTGTGCTGTAAAAAGTTTTATATTTTTCTCTTCACAAAGATGGGCTAAAGTATTCGCATCGCCCTCTCTTTGTTTCCCAAAATGATGGTTTGGTCCTATAAAAACCGCTTTCACATTGATTTTTGAAAAAATAAATTCTTCAAAAAAATTTATGGGTGTTTGTTTTGAAAATTCTTTTGAAAAAGGAATAACAACTACCGCATCAATGCCAATTTTTTCAAAAAGTGTGATTTTTTGTTCAAAACTGTTGATTAAAAAAAAGTCGGGCTTGTTTTTTAACACCTCTTGCGGATGCGGGTTAAAAGTAAAAACAACGCTATTGAGGTTATTTTCTTCTGCATAACTTTTCATTTGTTGCAACAACGCTTGATGCCCCAAATGCACACCATCAAACGACCCTACCGTTATGACACAGGGACCTGAGAGTTGCAGGGTGTTGTGGTAATGGATTAAGTTCAAGGATTAGATATTAGATATTAGATATTAGATATTAGATTGAGATTTTAATTCTTAATTGAATATTCCACTGCATTTTTAAAAATATCCTGAGTTTTATTTCCATAGATATTTTTGTACAGATTTTCGCCTTTGCGTTCGCTGTGTCCCATTTTGCCGAGAATTTTTCCACAAGGTGAAACGATTCCTTCAATGGCAAAAAATGAACCGTTTGGATTGTGTTTCGGATCCAAACTTGGTTTTCCATCAAAATCACAATATTGAAATACTACCTGTTGGTTTTCAAAAAGTTGTTTGGCAATTTTATCACTGACTACAAATTTTCCTTCCCCATGGCTGATGGCAACCCGATGTATTTCCCCAATTTTGAACGAAGATAACCAAGGGGAGTTGGTACTTGAAACTACCGTTTTAGTAATTTGCGAAACGTGCCGGTTAATATCGTTTCTAAACAGAGTGGGTGATTCTGTATTTACTTCACCAATCTTTGCAAAAGGTAATAATCCTGATTTTACTAATGCTTGAAAACCGTTACAAATTCCTAAAATCAACCCATTACGAGATAACAGTTTTTCTACGGAGGTCTTAACTGTATTATTATTCAAAACATTAGCGATAAATTTTCCACTACCGTCTGGTTCGTCGCCCAGACTGAAACCTCCGCACAAAGCCAAAATATCTGATTTATTAATCCATTCTGCAAGTTCTTCTATAGAATTATTGATTTCTGTTTCATTAAGATTACGAAAAACAAAAATTTGGGTACCGGCGCCTGCTTCTTCAAAAGCGCGTGCAGTGTCATAGTCGCAATTTGTACCCGGAAAAACAGGGAGTATGACTATGGGTTTTTTCATAAAAATAGAGGCAATATTAGCTAATAGAATCTCTTACCGGGAATTGTTTACAAATTATAAATCTCTCACGCACCGCACACTTAATCCATCCGATTTTTTCATCCATGTATCCAAAACAAGGTTACAATAGTAGTGATGCGTGGCAGCAAAACCATTTTCGTTTGAACTGTCGCTTTGACAAGACCAATGCGCAGTAGTTCCCAAAATAGACACAAAGCTTTGCTTAACATCAAGATATAGCCCGGCAGGTAATAGCATAAAATGATAAGTATCCAAGCCGGGGTTATTAATCCAGTAATCCACACTTTTTAAGTCCTGTTCGTCATATTGGTTAAGCAGTTGCAATTCTTCCTGCGTGGGAAGTCGCCAGCCCTCGGGGCAAATACCCTGTACGGACGGTTGTATGCCACTGCCATCCCAACCTGCCGGAGCAAGATCGGTTGAGCCTTCAGGTAAACCTACGGCAGAATACCATGTATAAAGTAAACCGAAAACTTTTGCATTTTCAGTATAATCAGGAAATAGTTCACTGTAATACGGTTTGGCAAAGGCTATCGGTTCGCCGTTGTCGTAGTTGGTATTCATCATGTTATCGGTCCAACACAAACCCGCAAGCGGAACTACATGATACAAATTATTTTCATGATCAAAAACTACCGCAGGACAAATATCAATTTCATTAACCACCATACAATGATTGTCGGTAATAATGACATAGTATTTCCCCTGTTCGGTAATGATTAAACTATCTACTTCACTTAAAATAATTTCGGGTTCTCTGAATTTGTACCACTGGTATGTTTCATGACCGCTGTAATCGCTTGTATTTGTAATTTTTAATGTTTCACTTGGATCCACACTTAAAAATCCGATAGTGGTAATAACAGGTAAAGCAAGGGGGGCATTTTTGAATATTTCTACATCATTTGAAGCATGAATAGAGCAAATACCTTCATTAATTACAACATTATATTTTCCTTCAGCATAAACTCTCAAGATACTGTTTGTGCCCAGGATCGTTGTTGGATGCGTAATTTCGTACCAGGCATAAGTTGCTTCGTTACCGTAATCTTCAGCATTTGTTACGCTTATATTTACGCCCGTATTTCCACAGATATAGCCGTCGTTGGCAACTTCAATTATGGGTTCAACTGTAATCTCACCCATTTGAACATGTATAAACGTGGATGATGCTGTGTAGCAATTTTTATCAATTACATTAACATTATAATATCCGGGTACTGTTGCATTAAGTAAATGGGTTGTGCTGAGAATAACCGTTGGATTTGATTCTTCATACCAGTTGTAAGTTACTTCGCTGTTGTATTCAGTGAGGTTGGTAATGTTTAAAGTAACGCCTGCTGTGTGGTCGCAAATATACCCATGGTTAGTAACATAAAGGATGGGAGCAATTGTAATACACCATTGTGCAGTGAGGGTGATAGACAATGTTTCGTCATCTTCTGCATAGTCGCCGTACTCGTATGTACCCGTTAAATCTAAATCTGCTTCGGGACCGCCTGCGGTAACTTTCCATCCTATTAATTGATACCCGTATTTTGTTGTCGTTGTGTTAGGAAGAATCTCTTCTATCCAACTTACTGTTTTATTAGCGATTGCTGTTCCACCGTCGGTATTGTAGATGACGGTGTATCCGGTTTTAACTTCCCATGTTGCTTTAAGGGTAATAGATTCTCTTTCGCTCATAGCCAAACTGCTGTATGTGTCTGTTGCTGAAACATTTGTTTTACCTCCTGCGGGGTCAATAACGTCCCAGCGAATGAAAGTGTATCCTGCACGAACAGGAATGGTTGGCAATAAGTTGTCTTGTGTCCACCACACATCTGTTAATGTAGGTACTGCTGAGCCTTCGTTGCTATCATAAATTACTTGGTAATGAGAGTTTTCTGTCCATCTGGCAGTTAAGGTAACAGATTCAATTTCAGCTATTGCCAAACTGCCGTAAGAGTCGGTTATGACCACACTATCTTTACCACCGGTGGGGTCAGTAACATCCCAACGTAAGAATGTATAACCATCTCTATGAGGAGGTGTTGTCGGTAATAAATTGGTTTGTGTCCAGTGAACCAATGGTAACGTTTCTACCGCTGAGCCGCTGTTGCTATCGTAAATCACTGAATAATGAGTATTTTCTGACCATCGTGCGGTTAAAACAATAGAGTCAAGTTCAGCTTTTGCCAAACTGCCATAAGTATCTGTTTCTTCTACTCCGGCTTTACTTCCAGCAGGTTTTGTAACATCCCAGCGCAAAAAAGTGTATCCGAACAGAGTGGGATCTGTTGCCGGTAATAAATCATCCTGTGTCCAGTGAACTCCTGTGAGGGAAGCTATGGGAGTGCCGCCATCGCTATCGTAAACCACTTTGTAATGCGTGTTTTCTATCCACTGTGCTGTTAATGTAATAGATTCTTTTTCGCCCATTGCCAAACTTCCATAAGTATCTGTTGCTAATACGTTTGTTTTACCGCCGGTGGGATCTGTAACATCCCAGTGCCAAAACGTGTATCCGTCTTTTGTGGGAGGGGTAGGCAACAGTCCGGTTTGTGTCCAATGCACATCAGTTAAAGGGGATACTGTGGAGCCGCCGGCACTGTTGTAATTTACAATATAGTCTATATTTTCGTCAAACAGGGCTACATAACTTCCTGTTACATAAATATCATCTGAATTTTTAGGAGGGTAGAAAGTAGTGGCTGTTGATAAAGAGGTTGAATAAGTAGCGTCGGATGCAGCATACCAGCCTACCAAGTTATACCCTGCATTTGGTGTTGCAGTAGAGCCGAGTGCGGTTCCTGTGGCAGGAGGCACATTTTCAGTAGTACGGTTAACCGTTCCACCGGTATTATCAATAGCAACATTATAGGTTTTCGGTGCGTACGTAATGGTAACATCAGCGTTTTCTTCAAATACCGCTACGTAAGTTTTTGCTTCGTATGCGCCGCCGGATGCTTTCGTCGGCGTAAAGGTAACAGCAGTTGTAATTGGTGTATCATTTTCATAATCATCATCATCTAAAAACCATCCTACAAAATGGTATCCCGCTGCAGGTGTTGCCGTAGAACCGGCTGCCGTACCTGTTGCAGGAGGCAGGGTTTCACTTGCAGAGGACACGCTACCACCAGCGTTTGTGTCTGTTGAATTTTTTTTGAGGTTGAATGTAGTATAATTAATAGTGATGTCGTTATTTTCTTCAAATACCGCTACGTAAGTTTTTGCTTCGTATGCACCTGATACTTTCGTCGGCGTAAAGGTAACAGCAGTTGTAATTGGTGTATCATTTTCATAATCATCATCATCTAAAAACCAGCCTACAAAATGGTATCCCGCTGCAGGT
>WRNX01000052.1 GCA_009776395.1 Lentimicrobiaceae bacterium | reverse complement strand
ATTTTATGTGCTTCGTTCGGTTCAACAGTTGCTAATTGTGCTCGACGTTGGTTATAAAAATCAATAACCAATTTAGGATTTTGATTCCAACCTTCAATACTAGCAACTTCCATTACATCATACTTTTCCCACAACCCGTTGCTATCTCTAAAGGTACTGATGCCACTCTCTGCACTTATTCCCGCACCTGAAAGAATTACTAATTGCTTTTTCATAAAAAAATTTTTCAGCGAAAATGCACAAACATATTAATTATTGATTAAAATAATACTGCATAAAACTCAAACAAAAATATGCAGTAAATTTCTTATTCTTTTTAAAATACTGCATATTTTATATATTTTTGCAGACAGTAAAAAGAAAGAAGCATGAGAAAATTTGATTATTCATTTTTAAAAAACTTGCGATTGCCTACAAATTTGCTTGGCGTTAGCAACAGCAAGACAGACCGATGAAAGTCAAATAAGTAAAATCACTAATCATTAATCATTAATCACTAACAAAAATATTCATGTCAAAAATTAACGTTCAACCGGGTGTGGCTACCGGTAAAGATTTAACAGCCATTTTTGAAGCGGCAAAAGCAGAAAAATTTGCGTTGCCCGCTGTAAACGTAATCGGTACCGATTCTATTAACGCCGTTTTGGAAGCGGCAAAAGCGGTGAACTCTCCGGTAATTATTCAGTTTTCTAATGGTGGCGCTGTTTTTTATGCAGGAAAATCGTTGAAAAACGAAAATGAAAAAGTAGCCATCGAGGGCGCTATTTCCGGTGCCAAACATATTCACCAAGTGGCTGAATTGTACGGCATTCCCGTAATTTTGCACACCGACCATGCAGCAAAAAAACTATTACCCTGGATTGACGGTTTGTTAGATGCCGGCGAAAAATTCTACTCCCAACATGGCAAACCGCTTTACAGTTCTCATATGCTTGACTTGTCGGAAGAACCCTTGCACGAAAATATCGAAATCTGTAAAAAATATCTATCTCGCATGGCAAAAATTGATATGACGTTAGAGATTGAGTTAGGAATTACCGGCGGCGAAGAGGATGGCGTGGACAACACAGGTGTGGACAGTTCAAAACTATATACCCAACCCGAAGATGTAGCATTTGCTTACGAAGAACTGATGAAAATAAGTCCAAACTTTACTATTGCGGCTTCTTTCGGAAATGTGCACGGCGTATATAAACCCGGAAATGTGAAATTAGAACCGATTATTTTGCATAATTCTCAAAAATTTATTGAAGAAAAATGTAATACCAAACCCAATCCTGTAAATTTTGTATTTCATGGTGGAAGTGGCTCGGAACCTGAAAAAATTGCCGAATCATTACAGTACGGCGTGGTGAAAATGAATATTGACACCGACACGCAATGGGCTTTTTGGGAAGGAGTGATGAATTATTATAAAGAGAAAAAAGAGTATTTGCAAGGGCAAATTGGAAACCCCGAAGGAGAAGATAAACCCAACAAAAAATATTACGACCCGCGCGTATTTCTTAGAGAAGGTGAAAAATCGTTAGTAGAAAGATTGAAAATTGCTTTCAAAGATCTGAACGCTATGGATAGATATTAGTTATTAGTGATTAGTGATTAGTGATTAGTGATTAGTGATTAGTGATTAGTTTAATCTATTTTATTAAATCCAGTTACAATGAAAAGTTTCATTACGGTTTTTGTTGATGATTCTTCTTATGGAAAAGCGGCGTTAGCACACGCTCAAATGCTTGCACAAATTTTTGATGCAGAAATTAATCCAATTTCATTATATCCCAAAATAGATTTAAGTGCGTTTTTTTCCGCTTCTGAAGAGGAAAACAGATTATGTATAGTAATGCCTGTGGCGCACTCCAAAAAACTTACTTTTTTCAATACTAAAAAAGCAAGAAAATGGATTCGCAAATCTCGTGTTCCTGTGTTTACAATTGGAAATAGAGAACCTGGTAACAATGATTATCAGCAAATTGTTTTACCATTAGATATTCATTGTCAAGAAAAAGAGTTGGCGTTGTGGGCAACCTATTTTCCATCTTATATTCAAAAAAACTGCCCGACAATTCCAAAAGATAACTTATTGATACACATTATTTATAATGAATATAAAGATGAATTATTAAGAAAAAAAGTGCAAAACAATATTGAGTTTATAACGAAAATGTTCAACAATATAGAGGTTCCTTACCAATTGGATCGTTTTACAAATGTGGACAACATTCACACCTTTGGTTTACAGTTTGCCAAACAAACCGGAAACAGTGTGATGCTTTTTTTAATGACGGAGCACTATTCTTTGATTGACTTTATTTTTGGACCGTTAGAGAACCGAATATTAGGCAATAAAGAAAATATTCCGGTAGTTTGTCTCAATGCGCGGGATGATATTTTTGTGTTATGTCAATAATTTATATTGAGGCGTTGCTTGCAACGCCTCAATATAAATTATTGTCAGAAAGGTAAATCATCCGCAAATTCAGGTTCGGGGGATTCCGGAATTTTTCCAACAATTGGGGAGGGGGGATTTGGGACTTGTGTCTCGGTAGGTTTGTTTTCCTCTTTGGGACTAAGGAGGGTTAAAGTACTTGCCTCAATTTCGGTATAGTACTTTTTTGTTCCATTTTCTTCCCAGTTTCGTGTTCTGATTTTTCCTTCCAGATAGACCATTTTTCCTTTGGAGAGGAATTGTTCGGAAATTTCAGCCAAATTTCGCCAACAAACGATGTTGTGCCATTCGGTTAATTCAATTTTGTTACCCTCTTTATCTTTTCGAAATTCAGAGGTTGCTAACGGAAAGTTAGCTTTTTTCACGTTGTTTTCGTAGGCTCGCACTTCGGGATCCTTGCCCAAGCGGCCAATAAGAATGACTTTGTTCACTCCAGACATAGTAGTATAATTTAGTTAATAATGCGCCGCAAATATACATTATGAAAATGCGTTTGTCAAGGGGGGAGTGCATTTTTTTGAAAAAAATTTTTTTTGTGTCATATAACATACTTTAAGAATGAAAAATATCAAAAAAATGGTAGTTCTTGAATGTATAATTTTTCTCGTAAACCATCAACAACTCATAATTCTCTTCTATTATGTGTATTATTATTTGTAGTATAAATTTCATTCAAATAGTCTTCTTCGGAAGTGTTTCCTCTTTTTTCGGTAGAAAACCAATCTATATTATTATAGAAATCGATAGCACCGGTAGCTTCAAAAATTTCTTTAATTTCGTTTATGTTTTCATAGGTAAGGCGTTTTAATGCACCATTTCCTTCTCCTTTATAGTTAGCACCTAATTTGGGTGCAATATCTTTAATATTATCGCGATACCATTTCCAAATAGGCCCTTGTTCGGGGTGTGATTCAGGAACTACAATATCAGGATGCACACAATAGCCAAGATCTAGTATGGTTCCGCCAATCACATTCTTCAGAATGAGTTGTTGGCGACCTTTTTCGCTATTTACAAAATAACCAAGTTGTTGTGCAATTTTCCTAAGAGCGATGATGACCAATCCTGGGGTATTTCCTCTTGGACAGCGGGTGGCGCAAGACATACACTCTCCGCAATACCAAATTGTTTCCGAGCGTAATAGTTTTTCTATTTCAGCATCATCATCCCGTTGCACAATATCGCATATTTTGCGGGGGTCATAGTTGTAAAATTCAGCCGAAGGACAAATTGCAGTGCAAACTCCGCAATTCATGCACGCATTGAGTGCTTCCTCAAAACGAACATCCTGCATAAGTAAGGTAGTAAGATTTCCCATAGTTTTTGAAAAATTAAAATTAATAGTTATTCAATATTTTACTACTTTTTGATAACGAATAAATGTTCATTTGATTGTAATTCAGTTCTTCTTCTAACTAATTCAGTTTTTATTTCATAACATTTTAATAAAAGTGTGTTATTTAACTTTTTCAAGCTACCACCTCCTCACCACACATTTTATCATTTCACTTTCATTATTATCATAAATCACTTTAACAAAAAATAATCCTTCGCTCATCCCTTTAATATCTACTTCTGTATTGTGGCTATTTGTAGATTTACTTTTTACTATTCTTCCTGTAATATCATATATTTCAACAGTTTTGATTGTTTTTTCGTTGTGAATGAGATATAATTTATCATTTACCGGATTAGGATAAGAGATGAGTTTAGATTCTTTTTTATTTTCATCAATAGATAATACGCCAAGCAAATCCAACACTTTATAAAAATTGGGAATACCATAGCCATATTGAATATCATGTTCAGGGTATCTGTCGGCTGATTTTTGTACGGCTTGTAAGATTTCATTCGGTTTTTTGGCAGGGGCAGCGCCAATTACACAAGCCACCATTCCGCAAGTAATAGGACTGGAAAAAGAGGTTCCCGATGCCGTACCAATGTTGTTATCAGTTAGTATTACATAGGCTCCGTAGCCGCACGCCACTACATCAGGTTTTGGGTAGCCTGCTCCGTTGGGACCCAGAGAACTGAAATAAGCGATATTTCCTTCAAGGTCAACGGCACCAAGGGTTAAGGCTTCGGGCGTATCAGCAGGCGATCCTACCCAAGGGAAAATAACGTTGGCGCCATTTGAGTTGCCGGCGCTCACATTAACAAAAATACCACGTTCTGCCGCCATCTTTGCCGCAATAGAACTGATAGCGGTTTTGCCGTCCATTTCAGAATAAGTATGATTCATTAACGAATCTGTAAAAGTAGTGTAACCTAATGAGGAGTTAATAATATCTACGCCAAGGCTGTCGGCTACTTCGGCACCTATCATCCAAAAATATTCTTCATTTAAAAATTCTACCTTATCTCTTGCATCTTCGGTTAATATCAAAGCATAAGACGCCTGCGGCGCAGTGCCTACATAGTCGCCATTAAGAAAACCACCCATGCAAGATAATACTAATGTGCCGTGAGAACTAATATCTTCGGCATAAATAGATCTATTGGGTTCCACAATATTTCTTTCCATCACAATTCTATCGGATTCAAACAGATGCGCCAATCCTGTTACTTCATTTGCTTTGGCAAATCCGCCGTCTAACACAGCTACAAATACGCCATCGCCGGTGTAGCCTTGTTTATGTACGGGGATACCATTCAACTGATCAATTTGCGCAAAAGCGTAACCATAATCGTAATCGGTTTTTGCTCCTTGTGTTATTTCAATTTTTTCATCTTTCCATTTGGATTGCATATCATCATTTAGGCATTTACCCTCAGCGGGTTTCACATAAACAATCTTTTCTACAAAATCCAATTTTTGAATCGCCTCTACCATTTCCGTTTCGGCATACACTAATACAGAATTAGACCAACGACTAACATCTCTCACATAAGCGCCCGTCATGTTTATTTTTTCCACATAAACCGGATCTACGGGCAAATCATCCTCAGTAATATCAATCCCAAATTTATTTCTTCTATCAATCGCTCTTTGAGAAAGATACTCAAGGGGATTATCTATGCTGTAAGGGGTATTATTTTTGTCTTTGAAATGCACGGCATATTGTGGGGCTTGTAAAGGGGGTTGAGGGGGCAGTTCACTTCCTCCGCAATAATTAACAAAAGAGTAAAAAATACCGGCGGTTGCGGGCGCATTCGGTGCATTATAGATCACATCTCCCCCTTCATATTTTACCACAAAAGAACATTCACTATCCCAACTGCCTTTTTGCCACTCAAGCGTAACTTTCACGCCCGTTGGTATGGTTAGTGTGTAGGTGGCTGAACTGCCACCACTGTTAATGGTAAAAGATTGTGTTGGTGAACCATCATCAAAACTTACAAGAATCGCCGCTCCATTCCAGCCATCGCCAAAAGAATCATGTAATTCAAAAATTATACCGCATTTATCGCTGTAAGTAAACTGTAAACTCTTTGTTTTTCCTTGCACATCGGTTAATTGTAGAACAAATGGAATTAAAACTTCTCCTGAAACGGCATCTTCGCTCACTGTTACATTATAAGAAGCATATTTTGTTTGAGATGGAATAATATAACCCAGATAATAAGTATCAGTATTCAGAGTAACTAAATTTGAAGTTGTTGAAAGCGTTGCAGAAACTCCGCCGGCAAATTCATTACCTTCATTATCAATAAAAACAAAAAAATTTGCGGTTTCGCCGGGTTCGAGAATACCGTTTGAATTACCCTCATAATCATCAATAGCATAAGATTTATATTCTAAAAGATTACCATAAACATCAACAGAGAAAAAACCTTGAATGTTTTTACTGTTGCAAGTAAATGTAACATAGAATTTTATGGATTTGTTTGGAAGGGCGTTTTCATTTAAAGAGATTTTAAAAGCGTTGTTCAGCGTTTTTGTTTCTTCGGGTGAAAATGTTCCAAAATTGGCTGTATTATTAATCAATGTAACATTCGGATCATTTGTAGAAAGCACTGCAATTACATCATTAAGTGTTTCTGAAGATTTATTTTTTACTGTAATATTTAAGTTCACGGTTTCACCCGGATTGAGTTTACTATCATTATTTCCTTGTGAATCATCAACTTCCACTCCATTTACTTCCATAATGGAGAGCGAGAGAACTGTTTCTAAAGCGGACGCAAAATCGGGGATGCCGTATCCATAAACGATGTCATGGTTAGGATATCTGTCTCCGGTTTCGTCCACAATATCTCGAAGCAAAGCAGGATGGATTTTTGGGTTTGCTTGAATCAGGCAGGCATACATGCCGCAAGAGATAGGGCTTGAAAAAGAGGTGCCGTCTGCTGTACTAATATTTCCTGAAGTGGAATACACCGTAGCGGAGACTCCTTTTGCAAGCACGTTGGGTTTTGGGTCTCCTACTCCATTTGGACCAATAGAACTGAAATAGGCTATTGTACCGCTTGCATTTACTGCGCCGATGGATGCGGCATATTTGGTATCGCCGGGCGAACCCATCCAGGGCCAACTTGAGTCATTGCCGTTATTTCCAGCGCTGGCGGTAACAAAAATTCCCTTTTCAATAGCGGTTTTGGCGGCGAAAGATGCCACCGGGGTTTCACCATCCATTTGAGAATAAGTATAATTCATAGAAGTATCATCAAACTCGGTATAACCTAATGACGTGTTGATAATGTCTGCGCCGATGCTATCAGCAGCTTCTGCGCCTACCACCCAGTTATAACATTCTACTAAATATTCAGGGTCAGCATCTTCGGTTCTTATGAGCGCATACAAGGCTTCCGGTGCAGTGCCTACAAAACTGTTATTCGTATAGGCAGCCATGCACGAAAGCACGTTGGTTCCATGCGAATGGGTGTTCGATCCGTAAACATTTCCACCGGGTGTAACCACATCCAAAGTATAAACCATTCTTCCTTCTGAAAAAATATTTCCAAAAGCAGCAGGAAGCGAATTTACATTTTGAAATCCTGCATCCAAAACGGCAATTAAAACGCCCTGACCGGTATAACCTTGCTGATGTACCGGAATACCATTTATTTGATCGATTTGCTGATGACCATTCCCATACTGATAATCTGTAAGAATCTCTAACGGGTTTATCGGTATAAAATCTTCCTCTTTTTCCAACTTATTAGAAAATTTGTTACTGAGGTTTTCGTCGCCCCCTGATTTTCCGCTGTAAGCGCCCGGACTAATATAAATAATCTGACTTACAAACGGTAATTGTTCAATTTGATTGATAAGGGTTTGCGGGCAGGAAACCAATGCGCAATTGAGCCATTTGCTGGTAAACGGAACCTTTGCGCCCATATCTTTCAGTTGCTGCACATATTGTGGATTTACCGGCAAGTCTTGAATATCAATTCCAATGCTGTGCCTGTTGCGTCTGTCAATAGCGCGTTGCGACAAAAATTGTTCGGGATTTTCAATACTGTATGGCGAATTGTTTTTATCTGTAAAATAAACAGCATATTTTTGTTGTGCAGATAAAGCGATTGAGAATAAGATAAATAAGATGAAAAGGGAAAGATATTTCATAATGATTAATGGTTAGTGATTAGTGGTTTCTATAATAATTCGTAATTTGTAGCTCGTAATTGAAAAAAACGCGGCAAATATACACAAAGATAGTGTGTTTAAAAGTTATTAATTATTTTGATACAAGTTTAATTTATTATTTTACATACTAATAATGTTCTCCTATGGTCAACTGACCGCACGCTGCTGCAATATCTTTTCCCATGCTTTGTCTTACATTTACAATAAGATTTTTAGCCTTTAAGTATTTCGTAAAAGCGATCTTTACCTCCGGCGTTGAAGGTTTGTATTGAGTAGTGGTTTCGTTGTATTCTATGATATTGATTTTTACAGGAAAAGCTTTGCAAAAATGGCACAATTTTTCAGCATCTGCCAAACTATCATTTAATTTATTCAATAATAAGTATTCAATGGTGATTCGTTGGTTCGTTTTTTCAACATAATAGCGTAAAGCATCCTGCAATTCTTTTATAGTATTGGTTTTGTTAGCAGGAATTAATAAAGAACGTAAATCATGATCTGCAACGTGTAGCGATAGTGCTAAATTTGACTTAAATCTTTCATCTGCCAATTTTCTAATACCTGCAACAATACCTACTGTTGAAAGAGTAATACGAGATGGCGAAATACGGTTTCCATTATCTGAAGTAAGTATTTCAATTGCTTTAGAGACGTTTTCGTAATTAAGCAGTGGCTCGCCCATTCCCATAAATACTATATTACTTACATGGATACCAAAAATTTCCATAGAACGATGATTCATCAATACATATTGATCAATAATTTCCCAAAAGCGAAGTTGTCTTTTGAATCCTAACATACCTGTCGCGCAAAAAGTACATCGTAATGCACATCCTACTTGTGACGATACACAAGCCGTAACCCTTCCTTGCGAAGGAATTAATACTCCTTCTATTTGCTCGCTATCAAATAATTGAAATAGAAATTTTATAGATTTATCTTTGCTTACAAACTCTTTTTCGATGGTTGTTTGTAGAAAAGAAAAATCTGTTTTCAATTTTTTTTGCAGATTTTTTGGAATGTTGAACATTTCATCAAAAGAAAATACATTTTTCTCCCATAACCACTGGTGCAACTGTATTGCCCTAAATGGCTTTTCATTTTTCTGTTGTAAATATTCTAACAACTTTTCAGAAGATATCTCTCGAATATCCATTTCTTTTGGAAAATTTGCAAAGAAACATTTTTTTGGCAATAAAAAAGACTACCCTTTTTTTTAGGCAGCCTCTCTCTTATTAACCAAATATAATTGTCTATTCTTTTACCACTTTTTTTACAATCACCCCTTTTTCGGTACTGATTTTTACAAAATATAATCCTGCGGATAAATTCGATATATCCATTTCGTTTTCATGGCGAACACGCAGGTTCGCCCCTACATTTCT